>JASHYD010001044.1 GCA_030043175.1 Xanthobacteraceae bacterium
GCCGCGCAGCCCCAGGAAATTGCCGTCCCGGTCGATGGCGAGTTCTGCGGTCACCGCGAGGTCGCGGGCCTGATAGTCGCACAGGAACGATTCGTGCCGCTCGGCGGTCCACTTGACCGGCCGCCCGAGCCGCCGCGCGGCCCATGCCACCAGTGCGAATTCCGCATAGATCATGCCGCGGGTGCCGAAATTGCCGCCGACATCGTGCATAATGACGCGCACCTGATCGGCCGCCACGCCGATAATCGTGGCGAGATCGTCCTTGAGCCGCCACGCACCGCCATTGCCGGCGTAGAGCGTATAGCGCTGGCTGTGCGGATCGAATTCGCACACGGCGGCGCGCGGCTCCATCGGCACGCCGGTGACGCGCTGGATCTGCGTTTCAAATTTCACCACGTGGTCGGCGCGAGCAAAAGCCGCCTCGGTTGCGGCCTGATCGCCCAGCTCGCCATCCACCACGACGTTCGATCCTGCTTCCTCAAACAAACGTGGCGCATCCGGGCGCGCCGCCTCAAGGGTGTCGGTGACGGCGGGCAGGACCTCGTAGTCGATTTTGACGCGCTCGGCTCCATCCTTTGCCGCCGCGACCGTGGCGGCAATCACCATCGCGACTGCTTCGCCCACGAAGCGCGCCTTGTCGGCCGGCAGGAGGTAATGCGGGGCCGTGAACGTCTTAAAGCCGTGGTGCTCCCGCAGCATCAGTTCGGCCGGATGCTGCGACCACACCTTGTGGGGGATTGGCCGAAGCCCATCGGCCAGAACATCGCATCCGGTGAGCACCGCAAGCACACCTGGGGTGGTCATTGCCGCTGCGATATCGATGCCGGCGATGCGCGCATGAGCGTGCGGCGAACGCACCATCACCGCATAGACTTGGTCGGGAAGGTTGATATCATCGGTGTAGCAACCCTTGCCGGTGATGAGGCGCAGATCCTCCCTGCGGCGGACCGGTTGCCCGATGCGAGCGCTCGTTGCTTTCTCTGCCATGCTTGCTTTGCGGTTTGGCGATCGATTTCAGTTCCACGATATCACGCCTGATCCAGGCCAGATCCGGTCAAGATTGGGCGCCCGGCGGCGACCTTTCAGGCGCGCCGCTCCGCCACAAACCTTGCGGCGGCCTTAAGCAGCGCCGCATCGGAGCCAAAAGGCGCGAGAGCGTACTCGGCCTCGTCAATCAGCCCGAGCAGTTTTTTCCTGGCCTTGTCGATGCCGAGGATTCCGACCACGGTCGCCTTGCGAGCGTGGGCGTCCTTGCCGGTCGCCTTCCCCACAGTTGCGACGTCGCCTTCGACGTCGAGGAGATCGTCGGCGATCTGAAATGCCTCGCCGATAATGGTGCCGAACCGGTCGAGAGCCGTCCGCCCGCCTTCGTCGGCGCCGCCCAGGATGGCTCCGGCTGCGCAGCCATAGCGCAACAGTGCGCCCGTCTTCATTGCCTGCAATTGTTCGACGTCTCGCAGCCCCATTTGCGGCGGCGCCGTCGCAAAGCGGCCCTCCGCCACAAGATCGAGCATCTGGCCTCCGGCCATGCCGCCGAGCCCCGCCGCTCGGGCGAGCCCCAGCACCAGGGCGATGCGCACGCCGGGGTCCGGGTGGGTCTCGGGTCGCGCCAGGATGTCAAACGCCAATGTCAAGAGGCTGTCGCCCGCCAGAACGGCGGTTGCCTCGTCGAACGCCCTGTGCACCGTCGGCCGGCCGCGGCGCAAGTCATCATTGTCCATCGCCGGCAGGTCGTCGTGCACGAGCGAGTAGCAGTGCACGCATTCGAGCGCCGCTGCCGCCATCAAGCTCCGCTCCTCGGGCACCGCAAACAGCGCCGCGCTTTCGACAACCAGAAACGGGCGAAAGCGTTTACCGCCGCCAAGGCTCGCATAGCGCACGGCATCGAGCAGGCGAGCCGCGCGGGCGCGTTCACCCTCGAGGGGACCCGCGCCAAGCAGCCGATCGAGAACAGTTTCGATCAACGCTGCAATCTCGCCAAGCCGCGTCTCAAATCGCGTGCTGCCATCGTCCGTCATGCTAATCCTAAGCGGTCGAGCTTCGATCCGGTGGCTCGGAGCCCTAGAAAAGGAGGAAACGCAACTTCGATCCTTAAGGGGCGTTATATTGCCTATCTGTTTCGGGGTACAACAGTTCCGGTCGGCAACCGGACTCCTACGTAGTTAACGACGGAATGATCTTTGAATTGACGGCGTTTCTCGCGCTGGCGATATGGTGCTATCTGGCTCTCGGCAGGGGCGGGTTCTACCGCTGCGCCGAGCGCGACGACGCCACGCCGCCCGCGCCGGCGGTGTGGCCGCGCATCGCCGTGGTCATTCCGGCGCGTGATGAGGCCGCCGTGATCGGCCGGTGCCTCGCTTCGCTGTTCGGCCAGGACTATCAGGGGACGTGGTCGGTCATGGTGGTCGATGACAACAGCAGCGACGGCACCGCGCAGGCTGCACGGAGCGCCGCAGCCGATGGCGATGCCCGGAACCGGTTGACGATCGTATCGGGAACCGCGCTGTCCGGCGGATGGACGGGCAAGTTGTGGGCCATGAGCCAAGGCATTGCCGCTGCCGATTGTCTCGATCATGGGGTCGACTATTTTCTTTTATCGGATGCCGATATCGTCTATTCGCCACAGATGCTGCGCTGGCTCGTCGCCCATACGCTTGCCCGCGGCGTCTTGCTTTCGTCGCTCATGGTCAAGCTGCGCTGCGAGAGCACGGCGGAACGCGTTCTCATTCCGGCGTTCATTTTTTTCTTCCAGATGTTGTACCCGTTTTCCTGGGTGAATCGCGCCGACCGTGCGGTCGCGGCTGCCGCCGGCGGGTGCATGCTCGTGCGGACCGACATTTTGCGCGACATCGGCGGTATCGCGGCGATCCGCGATGCGCTGATCGACGATTGCGCGCTGGCCAGAAAATTCAAAGCCAAAGGACCGATCTGGCTGGGCCTGACCGACCGCGTCAGCAGCATCCGCGGCTACCCGCGTTGGTCAGACATCGCCCGGATGGTGTCGCGGTCGGCTTATGCGCAACTGGGGTATTCGCCTGTGCTGCTCGCCGCCACCGTATTGGCCTTGGTGCTGACTTTTATGGTTCCGCCGGTCGCGGCGCTCCTTGGCGCAGGATACGCGCCGCTGTTCGGGCTCGCCGCCTGGGTCATCATGGCGCTGCTCTTTGTGCCAACCGCCGCCTTCTACGGCGTCTCGCGCTGGCTTGGGGCCGGGCTGCCGGCAATCGCGTTGGCGTACCTGACGTTCACGGTCAATTCCGCGGTCCAATCCGCGCGCGGAAAAGGCGGTTTTTGGAAAGGCCGATTTCAGGCAACGAGGGCGAAATGACGGGCGCCGCGCAGCTACGGTCCGGCAAAGGTCATCGCGACGAGAATTTCCCGGTCGCATCGATATTGATCAAGGCCAAGCACCGCGCCCCCATTCTGGCGTTTTACGAATTCGTGCGCACCGCTGACGATATCGCCGATCATCCGAGGCTCGCAGCGGGCGAGAAACTCACCCATCTCGACGGGCTTGAAGCGGGCCTTCTCGGCCGCATTGAAGGCGACCCGGTGGCGCAGCGGCTGCGCGCCTGCCTGAGGGACCGGCACCTGACGACACGCCATGCCGAGGATCTGCTTGGCGCGTTCCGTATGGATGTCACGAAGCTGCGCTATCGCACGTGGGACGAGCTGATGGAATACTGCAGATATTCGGCGATGCCGGTCGGACGTTTCGTGCTCGACGTTCACGGCGAGCCTGAGTCAACGTGGCCGGCAAACGATGCGCTATGCGCAGCCCTGCAGATCAACAATCATCTGCAGGATTGTCATGCCGATTATAGCAGTCTTGATCGCGTCTATGTGCCGCTTGACGCCTTGCGGGACGCCGGCGCCGACGTGGAGGAACTGGCGGCGCCCCGGTCATCGCCGGCGCTATTGACATGCCTGAGGTCTGTGGCGGACCGGACAGATTCGCTATTGCGGGAAAGCAGCGGTTTGGCGGCGATGATCGGGGATTTGCGGTTGTCACTCGAAGTGGCCGTAATCACGGCAATGGCCCGGCGAATATTGGGATTGATTAAGACACGCGATCCATTGAGCGAAGACGTGCATTTGACCAAGATCGGCGCTATGGGAGGCCTATTGACGGGTGTGGCATCCGGACTGCTCGCCCGTTTTGGACGGGGCGGATTTGCCTCGCGCCTAGCAAAGGATGCGTGAGCGCGCGTGACCCAGCCCGACGCCATTGCAAACGCAAGTCGCGCATCCGGCAGCTCATTCTATACGGCTATGCGGATTCTCCCGCTTGCCCAGCGCGCCGCCATGTTTGCGATCTACGGCTTTTGTCGTCAGGTTGACGATATCGCGGACGCGCACGGGCCTCGCGATGAACGGCTGGCCAAGCTTGCGGCGTGGCGCTCCGACATCAAGGCCCTTTATCGAGGCTCGGTGACGGAGCGCACCCGCGATCTGGCCGGGCCTGTGCGCGATTACGGCCTCGATCAGGCCGATTTTCTCGCCGTTATTGACGGCATGGAAATTGACGTGATTGCCGATGTCCAGGCGCCGACCTGGCCGGAGCTTGATCTTTATTGCGACCGGGTTGCGAGCGCGGTCGGCCGGCTGTCGGTTCGGATATTCGGCCTTGAAAACAAGGCTGGGCGCGAGCTTGCCCATCACCTGGGGCGCGCACTTCAGCTCACCAATATTCTGCGGGACCTCGATGAGGATGCAGCGGCCGGACGACTCTATCTGCCGCAGGAGGCCCTGGCCGGCGCCGGTATTGACGCCGCTGATCCGTCAGCCGTCCTGACAAGCCCATCGCTCGATCGCGCTTGCGCGCAGCTTGTCGAGGCGGCGCGCAACCATTTCGACAGGGCCGATAAAATCATGTCGTCTGCCCCACGCCGCGCCGTGCGGGCACCGCGCATCATGGGCGCGGTGTACCGGCTGATGCTCGAGCATATGACAATGCGCGGATTTGCTCCGCCCCGGCGCCCAATCAGGCTCGGCCGGCCCCGCCTCGTCTGGATCATCATGCGATACGCGTTTATGTGATGCCGCGCACCGTTCACATCATAGGCGGCGGTCTGGCCGGACTTGCTGCTGCAGTCGGTCTGGCCGGACGGGGTGTCGCGACGGTCGTCCATGAGGCCACCGACCAGGCCGGTGGTCGCTGCCGATCCTATGACGACGCCGCGAGCGGAATGCGCATTGACAACGGCACCCATATCTTGCTGTCCGGTAACACGGCAGCGCTCGGCTTTCTGACGCGCATCGGTGCGGCGGGGCTCATCACGGGTGCTCCAAAGGCGCGTTTTCCGTTCATCGATCTTGCCAGCAAACAACGCTGGACACTCGATCTCGGCGTCGGACGGCTGCCGCTATGGGTGTTTGACCCTGATCGCCGGGCGCCGCGTACGCGCGCGCGAGACTATGTGGCCTTGGCGCGTCTGATGTGGCCAACGGCGGACCAGCCGCTTTGCCAGGTCATGGCCTGCACTGGGCCGGCCTACGAGCAGGTGATGCGGCCGCTCCTGCTGGCGGCCCTCAACACGGACCCGGGCGCTGCATCGTCCCACCTCGCACGTGCAGTGGTGCGGGAATCGATCGCCCAAGGGGGCGCAGCATGCCGGCCCTGTCTGGTGCCCGGGGGACTGAGCGCGGCTTTCGTCGAGCCTGCGATCGGCTACCTGAGACGTCATGGGGGGGCTTTGCGTTTCGGTCATCAGCTGCGGCGATGTGGTGTTACGGCAGATGCCATCACGCAACTCGATTTCGGCGACGACCAAGTCGCGGTCGGACCTGACGACGCCGTGGTGCTCGCCGTGCCCGCCTACGCGGCCCGTTCTATCATCCCCCAACTGCAGGCGCCCGATGAGTTTCGGGCCATCGTCAATGCCCATTTTCGCATCAGCCCGCCACCGGGTCTTGAGCCGATGCTCGGCATATTCAACGGCACGGCCGAATGGCTTTTTTTCTTCGAGGATCGGATATCAGCGACCATCAGCGGCGCTGACCGGTTCATGCAGCACACCAAGGACGAGCTCGCCAGGATGATCTGGCGGGACGTGCAGCGCGTCGCCAAGGTTGCGGCCGAACTGCCGCCATGGCAGATCGTGCGCGAGCGTCGCGCCACCTTTGCGGCGACGCCTTCGCAGAATGCCAAGCGGTCCGGCGTCAGGACGGCGTGGCGCAATCTGGCGCTTGCCGGCGATTGGACCAACACCGGCCTGCCGGCGACGATCGAAAGCGCGGTGCGGTCGGGAAACCGCGCCGCCGATTTTATCATGCAATCATGAAAGGCTCGACCCGATATGCAGCAGGAGCAGCCTTCTCGATCTTCCACATCCTCCGACGGCTCAGCGCTTGACAGTGCGATAATGGCCGCGACGCGAGCCCTGCTCAGATGTCAGCGCAGCGACGGTCATTGGGTGTTCGAGTTGGAAGCCGATTCGACAATCCCGGCCGAATACGTGCTGCTCAAGCACTATCTCGGTGAGCCGCTCGAGGCGGCACTGGAACACAAGTTCGCCGTCTATCTGCGTCGGCAGCAGGGGGCCCATGGCGGATGGCCGCTGTTTCACGACGGCGATTTCGATATGAGCGCGAGCGTCAAGGTCTATTTCGCGCTGAAGATGATCGGAGACTCGCCCGAAGCCCCCCACATGGTGCGCGCGCGCGGGGCGATCCTCTCACGAGGGGGGGCCAAGCATTCCAATGTGTTCACCCGCATTCTGCTGGCGCTCTATCAGGTGATGAAGTGGACGAGCGTCCCGGTCATGCCGGTCGAGATCATGCTGTTGCCGCGCTGGTTTCCATTTCATCTCACCAAGATTTCCTATTGGGGACGTACCGTCATCGTGCCGCTTCTCGTCCTGCGGGCTGTCAAGCCGGTGGCCAAGAATCCGCGCGCGGTGATGATTGACGAACTGTTCGTGGAAAATCCCCGCGAAATCGGACCACCCGAAAAAGCGCCTCACCAGAGCTTGGCGTGGTTCACGGTGTTTGGCGTCATCGACAGGGTGCTGCGCGCCGCCGAGCCCTGGTTCCCGGTTTCGCTGCGACGGCGGGCGATCGCGCACGCGCTCGACTTTGTCACCGAGCGGCTCAATGGCGAGGATGGCCTCGGCGCCATCTACCCGGCCATGGCCAATAGCGTGATGATGTTCGAAGCGCTCGGGTTTCCCAAGGACCATCCCGATGCCGCGACGGCACGCGCTGCGGTCGATCGGCTGGTGGTGGTGGGTGATCGCGAGGCCTATTGCCAGCCCTGCGTTTCGCCGGTGTGGGACACCGCGCTGGCCTGCCACGCCTTGCTGGAATCGGAAGATGAAGCTGCCGCCGCGAGTGCTCGTCGCGGCTTGCAGT
>JASHYD010001045.1 GCA_030043175.1 Xanthobacteraceae bacterium
GCCGTCGCCGAAAGCGGCTATGAGGACTACGAGAGTGAGGTTCGGCTCTGGTTGTTTGCGCCAGCGAAGACGCCAAAGGATGCGGTCTCCCAGCTTGCCGGCTGGTTTACCGCCGCAATGCAGGCACCTGAGGTCAAGACGAAGCTTGTTGCCCGGGGGCTTTATCCGGTCGGGATGTGCGGCGCGGATTTCGGTGATTATTTCCGCAAACAATATATCGAATACGGCCGTGTCATTCGCGAGTCCGGAATCAGGTAGGGTGAGATCGCTATCAATGCCCGCGACCGCTTTCGTTCGGGTATCTATTGGTCTCATCCTCATACAGGAGCTGAGGTTCTCGCGCCCTCGGCACGGTCGGCGCGCGAGGCACGTGCACCCTTTTCACGCCGCCCCCATCGTCGTTCAGTTCGGGCCAGCACCTTGAGCACGTCGCTGATCTCCAGGCTCCGCGCCGCGGACGACCAACGGCCAAGCACAACAGCCTCGCGAACAAGCTCACGGTCGAGACACAGCTCTCGCCGACCTGAAAGTCGAGAAAGCCGTTGTGGAGGCCGAGCGCCGCACCGTCGAGGCCGACCTTGGCGCCGGTGCGTTAGCGACGTTGATCGGCGCCGACAGTGAGACGGCGCTGCGGCGGTTCGTGCTGGTGGTGGCGCTGCGGCTCGACCCGGCCGCCATGCTCCTGCTCTTGGCAGCGACGCGGACACGGCACGGGGTCAATTGAACGCCCGAGGCGCACGATGGGTGTGCAAGAGGGCCGTAGAGCGTGCCGAGCCCGTCGAGATCAGAACCAGCCGCCGACCCCGAAAAAGCGCATGGGCGAGCCTCCTAACGGCTCGTAGTGGTATTAAGTGCCGGGATTGGGGCCCGGCTATCCTGCGACCGACGAGCAAACCGAAGTCGTATACGTTCGACCCAATGACGAGTGACGCCCAATGACGAGGTGACGAAGTCGAGGTTGAGCCGCATCAGTACCTCAACGCCAAAATCCTCGAGCTGCAAAGGCCGCCATCCCGGCGACCGGTAACACGATATCGATCGCCTTGTTCACGGCCTCGGCGTCGTAGCTCCGAGAGCGATGCCGAGCGACCGCAGAGCCGCCTCCAGTTCGTCGCAACGGCGTCGACGCGTTTTCCCGCGAGCCGATCAATTGCGACGCAAACGCCGCCATTGTCCGGGACTGACGCCGATCCACCGCGTGAACACGCGCGTGAAGTGACTCTGGTCGGCGAAGCCGCAGGCAAGAGCCACCTCGGTCAGCGGGACGTCCGCGACGCGCAGGAGCTGTTTCGCCTTGTCAATGCGGCGTTGCAGCAACCACTGGTGGGGCGCAAGCCCGGTGGATTGTCGAAATGCCCGAGAAAAGTGCTTGCATGACAATCCGCAAGCCGTGGCCAGCAGCATCACTGAAATGTTGCCGTCCAAATTGGCGTCGACGAACTCCTTGGCGCGGCGCTCCTGCCAGGGCGCGAGGCCGCCGCGCGCGGGGCGTTCCTGGACTTTCATTCCGCTGAGCGAGTGAGCCAACTGGGCGACAAATGCGAAAGTGACGTAGTCAAGGAAAAGGCGGCTAACGTGATCGGGGCAGTTGAATGCCGCCAACAAAGGGCGCCCCAGCGTTTCAAGGATTCGGTCGTTGACGCCGATTCCCGGCGTGAAGTGCAGCTCGTCTATCCTGGGAGCGTTGGCATCCTCCGCATAGCCGGCGAGCGCCTGACGCGGAATATAAAAATTCAGCGAATCGATCGGCGTATACATCTTGAAGACGGGTTTGCGTCGCAGATCGTGCAGTGCCACCTCGCCCGGATTCAGTGGCTCCGTTCTGACGGGCTTTCCGTCCAGCCACAGCTCGCGATGGCTGCGCCGTCCGGTCTGCAACACGACCATGTACGCGTCTTCGCAAGGAATCGGCGACGTCGGGCCGTGCGTGGGCGCGTCCAGCCAGCACCTCGTCACCGCGACCGGTGTCTTATTGATGGTCCGGGAAACGAAAGCCGGCGCGCGGTCAAGGTGCAAATGCTCGCCAAGCTTTCTGCCGTAAGCACCGGGTTCCGCCATGTTTAAGGTCCCCGAAACCAGACGTCGCACGTCGAAAAACCGCGATAATACGCCAAGGTACGTCGCGAATATGACTATGCAAGGCGTCGTTCATCGTTGCAATGGGCCATAAGCTACGGACAATACGCGCGAAAACGGCCGACAGAGCCTACGCTAAGACGATATTGTCTGACCTGAAAAGACAGCCGTTTTCGGCAAAACGCGCGGCGTTCGTCAAATACCGCGTCGTTTCGGCAGGTAAACAATCCTGCGCCGGGCCGAGTTAAAGCGGGCTCGGCGACGCCGATGCCGATTTTGCGCCCATGAGGGATCAGTGCACTCCTTTCCGCAAATGCTTTCAGCAGCGGCGGGTGTCCCTGCCGCGGTCACCGCACCAGCACCACCGCAAGGTCCGATCGCGATCGACGGCCGCTTTGCCGAGGTCAACGGAACAACTGGTTCGGCCCAGTCGCAGCAACGACCTACGCCTCAAACTCGCTGATATTCCGGCATCGCTACCGGCATCAGCCGGGATCGTCGGTTGGTGGGCGGGCATCATGAATGCGCGGTAGCACGAACGGAACGCTGGCAAGCAACCGGCGCTGGATTCTTGCGTGGTGTAGAACTGTGATTTCGCCCCATGCGGTCCCGGCTCTTGCTCAGGACCACTCCAAGGGTCGGGCTTTCGCTTGCCTGCTTGCCTTGCTCGGAACGCCGCCGTTGCGGTCAGCGTTGGGTTGCTGCGTAAGACTTCTGGTCCG
>JASHYD010001046.1 GCA_030043175.1 Xanthobacteraceae bacterium
CTCCTCTGCCCGCTGGTTTTGGCAAATGCGATTGCCGACTCGTCGTCACGAAAATCTCAACGTTGAGCTGGCGGTCGGCCTCCGAGAGGAATTTGATTTTCACCAGCTCCTTCATGGCGGTGCGGTAGACACCGAGCCAGCGGAGACCGATCAGGGTCAACGCGCCGCCGATGTGACGCTGGCCGCCGAACTGCAGATCGCGTTTAAGCGCCGATAATTATGATTGGCGTTGATATCAATCAAAATGTGGGAACACCGCGGAGCGCGGAGGGAAATACCCTATGCTCATCAGCCGCCGGCAGGATGAACCCGAAATGGACACACTTGGTCCGATGACGATGGTCTCGCCGCGATCGAGTGTGGCACGGACATCGGTGCGCTCCTTGCGCTGGCGCAGAACGGCGGCGAGGGCGTCGTTGAGAATTCGCTCGATGAGATGGCCGTGATAGTCGTCGGGCGGAAGCACGCAGATTTTGTGGATAAGCTCAAGTCGGTCGTCGTCGGTCATGAGAACTCCCTGAGCAAACCGATCCAGCCCCTACCCCTTCGCTTCGCTATGGCCAGCAGGTGGCTGCTCGGGGGTCATAGTCTCCGTGCCCCACAGATGGACAGCACCTGCATTGGGCCTGCGCTCGCGGATGGCCGCCTTCGACCGATGAGCTGCTTGGCGCGCTTACGCCAGCCATTGCAGTGCGCAAGCTCGTGGCGCCACACGATCTTGAACAACTCGCCTTTGATGTCGTCAGCAATCCTGACCAGGCACGACTACCGGGCGTCGGCGCCCAGTACACCGGCGCGCTGCCCATCTTGGCGATGTAATACGACGCGGGTGGTTGCGGCTTGGCGAGCACTCGTGCGCACCCGCCGTGACGGCCACCAGGCAACACCGCGGCCGCAGCACAGTAGCGGTCGATCTCTGCCTGACTGAGAATGTACGCCAGCACCGGAACCGTCGGCGCGTGGTCGTACTGCGCAGGCGGCACCGCATAAGGGGGAGGCGTGTTCAAAGGCATGTTTGTCGCCCGCTAATGCATGGTCAGTGCCTGTCAGGCTCACGCCGGCCAGCCAGATGCTGGTTTGGCTCAAGGTCTTGAAGGAAACGCTCGACGAGGCGCAGTCCGGCCCGGATGTCGGTGACGGGCTCATCCCCTATCATCAACGCAATCCGCAGCGCCAGCAACTCGGCGGGAGTGGACGGCCGGCGGCTCGGCTCGCAATGCGGCAGTTTGCGGTTACTCATTGTCGGGTTCCACATCGATCATGTCGTCATCGTCGTCGGCATGTTCGCGCGCCCAAGCAATCGCCCGCGTCAACAACCTGGCCTGCTTCGTGCCATGTTTCTCAGCAAACCTCTCAATCAACGCCTGCCGCTGCTCGTCTACATCGCCATGTAGATTGGTGGCCGAAACATTGGCATGCATCACCGCTGATCGATCGATGATGAGACCCATCAGCCGCGCCTGCGACATCGCACACTCCTTCATGGCGATCGGCATCTCCTTCGCGGCGGCCAGGCAATAGGCACGCTCCAGCTTGTCGATGATGTTCTGAAGGTCAGGCAACGATATCGCCGCACGCCGCGATGCCTCCAATGCACCGTCGGTGATTTCACTCACCTTAGCAACAATGCGGCGTTCCCTGGCAGCCAGGTCGTCACGGATCTTCGCATTTCGAAGCTTGTTCGCCTCGATCTTACGGCGCTGCTCGGGCGATGGACGGGGCAACGACATTTCCTCACACACATGCGGGTGACCGCTATCATATCGCGTTTTCGCAGGGGATGGAATTGCGGGCGGCCATCCACAATTTTTCGGGGATAGCCCCGATGGTAATTAAAATGGCTTCAGACTGAAATTCCAAAACTATTTGACTGATGGTCGGGTAGGACGATGGCGCGAATCGGGCTTCGTATGATGCCGCCGTTTCCATCGTCCCCCCTAAGATTCCGTACGGCGGCATTGAAAATGCAGGCTAAGTTATTGCAAATACTAGACTTGATTCAGCGTGTGTTGCGTCCGTGTTGCGTCGGCGTAAAACAGGCCATTCGTGCCACGGCAGTGATCTCCTCGGACCCCGACACCGGGAAGATGAACTGGTATCACTGAGACGCAGACCGAATGGCAGACCGAACCCTCGGCTCCTTGCGCATCCTGCGCGCCAACCCCTTTCGACGCGCCTGGTGGTTGAGCCTCGGGATAGAGCCGCAACGGCTCGCGGACTGCGAGCCTACGCCATTGTCTCTCGCCTGGGTCGCGCAATCGATGCAGTTCGCTCTCGGCCCGACAACACCTCGCGGAGTTTTCGAATGTCTACACCCGTCACCGCTCAATATCTCTTGGAAGGGGCTGTCTATTCGCTCGAACACTGTGGACAGTTGCTGCACGACGCAATCCTTTTGTACCGAAACAACTCCTACGCTACAGCCATTGCCATAGCCTTGTTTGCTCGCGAGGAGTTGGGACAATGGGAGTTGCTTCTCGATCTCAGACGAGAGGTCGTTGGTGGGGCAATGCTCACGATCGACGATATACGAGATCGATGTAAGGACCATGTAGTCAAGCAACAGAGGGGGAAGGGGGCGCTCTCGGTGCCGGCAGACACGGGGACGACATTAGGAAAGCTGCTGCAGGCCAAGTTCGCCGCCGTGGCCACCTCTGACAACAACGCGATTAAAGAAACCACCAAGCAGCTTGAGGAGATGGATCGGCGATTGAGCAAGCGCACGCCCGATGACCGTCATAAGGATCGCATGAAGGCTCTTTATGTTGATCCGATCTCGGACCAAAAATGGAATAGGCCAGTAACAGAGATATCAAGACAGCAAGCGCTTGAGGTTTTGACGGCCGCCTGCAACGACTATACGAACAAACGGGAGCGTTACTTGTGGCCGGAACTATGGAAGGATGATAACCCCGAACTGTTTGGCGCTCTGACCAGCTGGGTTGGTCGTCCGGCCGACTTGCCTCTGCTCGAAATCCTATAGTAGTGGTCGAGGCAAGCCGAAAAGGCATTGAGCGCCAACGTCGCGCCAACCAGGCGCATCGTGATGCAGCAGCTGAGCAACAGGCACGCCTTCAGAAGCGCGTACAGGCAATCATTGACGGGGCTCTGCTCGGCACCGATGTCATCAAAGTCATCAACAAGCTCGAAGCGGCCTTCAGGCTCGCGATGCAGACATCGCAGCCTGGTTACGCTGTTCAGGCTGCGATGAGTCAAGCGAAGCTGCTCGGCTTTGTCGTCGACCAGGTTGCGACCGGCAAGCCGGCGGATTTCAATTTGCAGGGCGAAGTCGCAGATCGGCGACGTGAGTTGTTTGAGCGGCTGGTCGACCGCGTTGGGGAAAACCAAGCGCAGCACAAGTGCTCCGACTCATGAAGCCAATCGACGCCGTAGTTAGTGGCGATGACGATGATGAAGACGACGAAGCGGACTGACGAATCGCTTAAACAGCTTTTTATGGCTTTCTACATCATTGTAGTACGTTGATATCACAGCATTATTAGGGCTCCAGTTTCGTAAGCGGATGACCCATCTGCGTATTGTTCTCCTGGGGAACATCGGCAAACCTGACTATGCTTTCTTTTCGGGTACGAATTTCGGCGAGATCGTGTCGTTGAGTCAATTGACGATGTTGCCAAATGGCGACAAGTTGCGATACCGCGGAGGACAATTCACGCCACCTGGAGAAATGTTTGAGGCGCTGGGATTGGGCCCCATATGGGACTGGCTACGCCTCCATAGGGAGGGCCGCTATTGTGACGCGCTATAGGGTGGTCAACGCGCAGCGTTTGGCATCGGCTCACTAGCGGCGGATTTGAGTGTTATACTACCTGCGTTCGCCTGTGCTTTGACACGAACTAGCTTATCATGCATTTATCACGCTTTCGCGCACAAGATTATTACGCCTGAAACGTAGCCTGTCTCAGTCTAGCTGGTGTGATTGCGTGCCCCGAAAATTCACGGGGCAGGCTGCTCGATCAAGGGAGGAATAATATATGACAACACGAGCTGTAATCGCTCTCGCGACTGGCCTTACCTTAATCGGGGTTTCGAACGCGTATGCGTATCCCGCTTTGTGCGTAGATCACAAC
>JASHYD010001047.1 GCA_030043175.1 Xanthobacteraceae bacterium
AGACCTCAAGGGCACGAAGATCGGGATCAGCACCGAAGGTTCACTTACCCAGTGGCTCGCGCGTGAATTGTCGCGACGGATGGGATGGGGCTCGGATGGCATCCAAACCATCGCGCTGGGAGCGATCTCGGCGCAGTTTGCAGCGCTGAGACGAACCCAGATCGACGGTTTTATAATGTCCTCCTCCCAGGGTTATCTGCTCGAAAGGCACAGAGAAGGACGTTTGCTGTTGGAATTTGGCAACTACATCAAAGATTTTCATACTCACGTTCTCTTCGCAACGACCGACGTCATCCAGAAGCGGCCCGATCAGATCCGCCGTTTTCTAGCCGGTTGGATCGAGGTGATCGCGTTCATGGCAAGAAACAAGGACGAAACAGTACGCATCGCACGTCAGGTGACGGGCCTGGACGAAGACATTGAGCGCCGTGAGTACGACGAGGTCATGCCAATGATGTCGCGCGACATGCGATTTAGTCCGAGAGCGCTCGATATAATCGGTGACTCGTTTCCGGAATTGCAAATCTTGTCGACAAAGCCTGATATGACGGCCCTGTTCACGGAGGAGTTCCTGCCAAAATGACTTGGCGACGTTGAGTCATTTGTGATGGTTGGAGGCCGTCGGCGCACCCGTGACATGAAGGGGCGGCCCCGAGGAAGCAAGGCCCACCCAGCGATTAGGCTGTGGGGGGCAAGCGCAGGGACCTCACGATTGGGCTCAATCCCGGTCATAAAGGGCGCCCACGAGAGCACGACAGGCGTTGTACCGCGCGAAGGGCTGGTCAGGCAGGGACAGGTATCATCGATCAGATTGTGCCTTCCTGTTAGAAGGCGGAATTGCGGTGCGCCGCGACGTTACGCTTCGGCGTACCGAATTGCAGACATCCTCGCCAAGTTTTCCGACGCTGCGGCACATGGGGCGCCGGCCCAGCGACTGTCGCCGGCTTCAGGAGCGTATCGGAGGCCTGTCCGCCGACATCACGAGCCTGCGCCCGCACCATTCTCCGTAAATTAAATTATTTATCGAAGAGCGCCAGCGAGTAGCGGCGGGTGATGGCCGGGGCTCACGGGCCGCCTGTGCCGGGGACGCTTGGCAACAGGAACGGCATGGCCTGCGCTGGCGGCGAGGGCGAGGCGGGGCTGTTTTAATCTCGAGGCGGCATCAGCTGCGGCAGCTCTGGAGGGGTTTGTCCCGGCCGAACGGGCCTTCCGCCGGCCCGAGCAGTGTCACACAACTTTCTGGAGGTTGGGTTGGTTCCACCACAACTTACCCACGGCGCTGCTGGCCAGCGCTGGCGCGTCATCACAGCGCGCGCCGTCACAGACAGTTGACAGCTGCATGCTAACCGCGCAGCAATGGCGGTTCGTTTGCATCAATAGCGTACGTGCACACATGGACCCGCACCGCCGGTTCGCTTGTGCGTCGTAACGAACTCGACAAAGCGACTTGGCAGCACAACACGACCGTGACGAAAAATGGACGACACATATAGATTCAAGCCGCAGGACCAGATTAACGAGATCGCAGAACTCATCCGCTCTCTAACCTACGGCGAAACGGTCGAACTTGCCTCCGAATTGCAGAAAGCGGGAGTTGAGACCAAACAGCTCAACAAGGTGGCGAAACTCGTCCGTTTGCTGACCTACGGCGAAATGATCGACTTCGCCGCCGGGTTATTGAAAGCTGCGGCAGATGCGGAGATCACGGGAGAAACTCTTCCGGCGATCCTTCACCGGTGGGCAACCCAACACGGAGATAGACCTGAGACGACTGGCACGGCGTTGCTGACCCTGGATTAGCAAAAATCCAGGAGTAGATTAGGGAAGTCGGCGCCTCGCGAGCGACCGGGGAAGCCGTCGCCTGGCACGCGTCGCGCCAGTCCCTTGGCTGGTTCCACCGGCTGGCAGCTCCGCGAGCAGCGCAGCAAAATCGGCGTTGTCCGATTGTCTCGTAGTCGCCGCGGCCTTCAAATGCGGTTCAAGGGTGTCGCATTTTTTGCGCGACATTGGCCAAAGACATAGAACTCCTTCAAATCGGCAATCGCACCCCTGATGTTGGCCCCGGGTTTGGGGGTCGAGGGTGACGTCGGCAACGACCGCTCCCGAAAGGCAATCGCACGCACTGTCAATGTAGCGCCCTGGGAGGATCGTCTGTTAACCTCGTGACGCCAACAGCCACGGTCGGAAATGCCATTTCTTTGACCCGTAATTGATCGACGGAACGCTGTCGGCGATGTGGCCCAATTGTGGCGTGGTGCAGCGACAGGTCGAGGTTTGCCAATGGCCATGCGGCGCCTTGCGGAGCGGATGGCGCCATCCCTGATCGAACTGTCCCGCTCATCTAGGTCGACGAACGAGCCCGCTGCAAATCGACGTTGCGCCGCTGGATGCCGTCGATGTGGGTACGAGCTACCGCTTTCCGGGAATCCATTTGTAGCGTACACACGCCGCGAATTCGGCATAACCGGCCAGTTCGCGCTGCAAGGTTGCATCCTCCAGATCAGTACCTGTCGCGAGCACGATGACAACCAGCATGCCAGGCAACGGGGTCCAGAGTGAACCGAGCGCGAAACGCCGTCACCGTGAGCGAAAGCTTGGATCCGCTTGCCGCGCCAGAGCTGACAGTCACCCTTCCGGCCGAAAGCTTCGCGATGTTCCAGTCGGGTCAATAAGCCAAATTACGGCCTGAGGATAACTCGATCGATACCCTCGTCCCCTTAAGGCTTTGATTCGGCAGGGGCTGCAGCGTATGGCCCTCTCAGGCGTCAGCGCCCGTCTTTGGCTGCTCGTCGATCTTGCCGAAATCGATAAGTGGCCCTTGGTGGCGCAAGCAGCAGTAACCCCGGCAGTACGTGGTCCGATGGCTCTTTCCGCAAATTGTGCCTACTATCGAGAGCCCGCCCCCGCGGATTCACCTACCGCTGCCGCGAAGCGGGGCTCCGGTCGTTTCGCTCCTACACCCTCGTCCGAGGAGAACCAGCTCGGCGCTGCCGCAGTTCTCCATCCCAATCGGCCTCTGCTTGATCACCAGCACCAGCAGCCGCGAGTAGGCCCGCCGATGGCGGGCTGGGCCCCTCTGCCGGCAGTGGGCTCCTTGCCGTCGATGCCGAGCTCGCCGGTGTGAGATCCGGCGAGCAGGATTGCGGGGATCGCATGTCACGGTCCCTTGGACACGCACCTTTCCGAATTTTAATTTGCGCTCCATTTGGCCGAAAGGTGGTTGAAAACATCGTAGCCATCCGTGAAGGCCAGAACGACCACACCTGACCGGATCGGCGGCGTGACGGGCGACGTTCGAAGTCCGAGCAGGCCGTTCTGGGGTCGCTTTTTTCCGCCGAAGCGTCGTGGGGCCGGGTATGAAAGTTGCTGCTTACCTGCATCCAGGTATTTTCCCTCAAGGCCCGCTCTGGAATGAAGTGTGGATCGACACACTTGGCCGCGTGTTCCAGCACCGTGACGGCTTCTCGCCTGGCTGCTCGCGCGCTACCTGGTGCCGGAGTGCCTGTGGGCAGACGGAGCGAGGCTGGACGAGTACCTCAGACGCAGACTCGCGGCATCGCGTGCCATCGAGGACCGGATCGCCGCCTTCGTGCCAATCGCCGACATCGACCGCTTGCGGCGCGCCTGGATCAACGAGGCGCCGGAGCCGATCACTGAGATTTTCAGCTCATTCGCTCGACGAGACCGCGGCGGAACACGAATCCAGACGATTGATTACCGCGGTTCACGGCTCGACCAGCTGGCAGATGACTGCTCCGATGCGTGCGCTCGCAACCACTTACCGTGCCGCGCTGGGCAAAGCACGGCGGGTTTGCCGTCACGGAGCAGCGACCGGTGATCGGGCGTCAAAACCCTCGTTCGGAGAGCAACGGCCTACACGGCAAAACGAGGAGGTAGGCGAATCATTTGATGACGGTGGTTGACCCAACCGCACGCCGCGAAGCCGTGCTCCGCCACTCCCCGCGGTAACGTGGGGATTGCGCAGTATCAGCCCTCAGAATGGAGGCTGTAGGTATCGAGGCACTCGCAAACGGGCGCATCTATCGAAGTCGGCGTGCTTGATGAGCCGGCTGAGCGGGCAAAAGGGTAGGAGCAATCTCGATCATGTGGGGCGTGAACAACAGGTCCGCCGCAATCCGGCGCTTTTTTGAAGACAGAGTAAGATGAGCGAAATCTATCTCACGCTGGTCCCGAAAGTCGTTCCGAGCGACAAGATAATCGTCCACAATCACGTCAGGCCGCGCCGGGTATTGGGCGATGGCGGATTTCGCGCTTGGATCGCCGACCCTGACGATGAGAAATATGAACGCTGTACCTGCGGCTGGGCCCGTCACCTCAGCGAACACTATCGGATCAAGCCGCGAGAGATCGGCTCTCAATGATCGAAAATGCCTTCAAGGGGAAGCGATGAGTAAAGCCTCACCGACATCGCTATGACGAAGGAAATGCTGGCTCGTCGCGGACACGATACGAGTGAGGCCAAACGCACGCTCAACCTGTTCGCCCGCACGCTCGACCTGAAAAGGATTTTGGTGGAGGAATGGAAGGAGGAGAGGATAGGCGCAGCTAATCCGGTTTTCGAAGCGCGGCTTCCAGCAAGCGAGCCGGATCACGCTCACCGAGTCTTGCCGCCGCGATAATTCGTGTAGCGATGCGTTCCCGCACCACCTCAGGCTCGCCGGTCCCTTGAAGCTGTTTGTAGGCCGCGTCCAAGGTTTGGGCCATCTCCGTAAGTGCCTCGGGTCCGAACACTCCAAATAAACGCATTGGCATAGTGGATGCTTCCATTGCGGTCGAGCATGCGCGACAGTTCGACGGGCCATTGCTAGCGATCAATTCCTTATAAGATGTTAATTTGTGTTAACGTAGGGTTGCGTCGTCCGCAACTTCGTGCGTCGGTCCCGGCTGTTTGGATCTCGCTACGCATTGCAAGCAAGGGTCGGGACTACTGGCGGCGCCGCTCAGTCGCCGCGCCACGGCGGTCCAAAAGATGGGCCCGTGCTAGCGGTCTATCAAAGCGCTTGAGCGCGCGGCCTTCAAGCCGTTCGCGCGCGGCCGCGCGTCTGGCGGGCTTCAATCCGGCCAAGGTCATTTGAGCATTCGGGGGCAATGATGATGAGATCCGTAATACCCCGGTCGCACGGTTGTATCCCTGGTACCGATTGGGATGCCGCGGACCTGCCAGGCGAGCCCGCCACTGTTCACTCAAGGCTGGTTGCAGGGCGGGCGACTGGCGAGATCTCGATACGCCCCGCAGCGACGCGCTCTAAAGAGGTCACTGTGGCTAAATAATCGGGCAGAGATTTTCTCAATAGCTCTTGGAACCTTTATAGCTTTGTCGGGTTAGCGACCTAGCACGGCGACCGGGTGGTTCCCTGCCCAACCCTCAGCAAACCATCGGACGCCGTTTGAGAAATCTTGACAGGGACCGGGTGGTTTAAGCCCGGCACGGGGATGGAAGCGATTCTCGTCAAAATTCTTGCTACGGCGCTTGCGTTTAGCCAGGTGACGGTAACCCCGCACGCAATAAAGACAGAGTTCAATCGCGATCGGGATCAACAGCAGGTGGAGGAACTCCTCCAGGCGGGCTGCACCCACGTGATCAACGCTTTCCAGATTGAAAAAATCAATCTTGACGACCTCATTGCTACTGCAATGGACGATCCGCGAGCGCTTGGCGATGAAGACAAGGAGTTCGGCGGCATCAAATTTGCCGATCTGCAAACAGCGTACCGGCGGTTTTGCAAGCGCGAGCCGATTGAGCACACCGGCACAGATCTCGGCGAGGTGATTGATTATTACAATAAAGCGGCCTTCGACCTTCCAGACCACAACAAACTCAAGGGCCTCAAGCTTCTCGGCGAGAGTATCGTGCTCGACATAAAAGGCGAGCGCTTCGCCGAAATGTTCGAGGCGAACCAGCGCCGCGTTTGGATCCCCCTAGCCGAAATCCCCGACTATGTGCGCAACGCGTTCATTGCTGCCGAGGACAGGCACTTCTATCAGCACAAGGGCATTGATGAACGCGGCTTGATCCGCGCCTTCGTAAGCAATCTCGCGCAACCCGGGCGACGCGAGGGAGGCTCGACGATAACCCAGCAGCTCGTAAAAAATCTCTTGGTAGGCGACGATCGCACTTACGACCGCAAAATTCGCGAGATGATCGTCGCGTCGCGGGTTGAGTCAACCCTTACCAAAGATGAAATCTTGGAGCTGTACCTCAATTGCGTCTATCTCGGACGCGGCTCGTGGGGCATCGAACTTGCCGCTCGCAATTACTTTGGCAAATCGGCGAAAGAGCTGACGCTGGAGGAAGGCGCCGTACTCGCAGGACTGACCAAGGGCCCCAACTATTTCAGCCCAGATCGGCAGCCGGTCCGCGCGCAGGAGCGGCTCGGCTATGTTCTGGACCAGATGCAGGAGGATCGACTGTCCGGGGCTTCGGAAAACAGCGACCAGCACGGCAGGTCAGGGTTGCCACCGTTGCCAGCAACGATACCCTATCAGCCGCCGCGACGCGATAGCGGCTTCTACTTCATCGACGAGGTCGCTCGAGAAGCAAAATCGATAGCGGGGATCAATGCAATCACGGATGATTCCTATACTATACGGTCGACCATCAACCCGCCATTACAGCGGGCGGTGGAGGAGTCGCTGCAGGAAGGATTGTTTCGATATGAGCGCGGTGCGGGTCGCTCGGAATTCAAGGCTGCAGAAGCAAACCTAGGCCAAGCTGTCGAGCGGATCGATGCAAAAAACAAATCCGCCGACAGCCGGCCTGCATGGCAGAAAGCCCTCATAGGGGCACGCCTGCCGCTATATGATGTCCATTGGAAGCCAGCCGTGGTGGTGGAGAAACCGAGCGGCAATAGAGGGCAGGCTTGGCGCGTTGGCTTGGCGGATGGACGCATCGTGCCACTTTCGCTCGCTTCCGCGGCCGCACAGCGTAAACTCAAGGTTTACGATGTGGTTATGGTTCATCTTTCCGATGAACAAGGCAAACATGCGGTCCGCGCCGAACTGCGGGTGCGCCCGCAGGTCCAAGGAGCAGCGCTGGTTTTGGAGAACAAGACGGGCCGTATTCTGGCGATGACCGGCGGGTTCTCCTATCCTTTGAGTCAGCTCGATCGCGTCACTCAGGCAGCCCGCCAGCCAGGCTCGGCAATCAAGCCGCTGACCTATCTCGCGGCCTTGGGCAAGGGCTTGCAGCCCAACACGTTGATCAGTGATGGCCCCATCACATTGCGGCCAATCGGGTTACGACATGCCCGCGAGCAGGATTATTGGTCGCCCAGGAATTACGACGGTCGTGGAGGCGGCACGTTGACCTTGCGCCAGGCGCTTGAAAATTCACGCAACCGTGCGACCGCCCATCTTCTTAAGGGCGGGATCGAAAGCACGCCCGAGGCTAGTCTCAATCGGATCTGCGATCTTGCGGTGGCAGCACAAATATATCCCGAATGCCTACGGTACTATCCGGTTGTGCTCGGTGCCCAACCGGTGCGTCTCGTCGATCTCGCAGCCTTCTACGCGGCGATTGCGAACGAAGGTTTACGTCCATCACCTCATGTCATTGAATCAATTCAACGCGATGGGCAAAATATTTTCCAACGCAAGCCCGAATTGGTTGCGATCAATTCTGTCGATCGGGCCGCATTTTACCAGCTGAAATCGATGTTGCAGGGTGTCGTCGCTCGCGGAACGGCTCGCTCCATTGCGGCACTTTCACCGTACGTGGCGGGTAAGACGGGTACGACCGATGAAGAGAACGACGCCTGGTTTGTTGGCTTCACCAACGACGTCACGGTAGCGGTCTGGCTTGGCTACGATAACGCGGATGGCCAGCGCCGCACCCTGGGCGCTGGCTCGACCGGTGGCGCCGTGGCGGTGCCGGTTTTCGAGTCGATAATCCAGGCGGCATGGGCCTATCTTGCACCCAAACAGACACTGGCTCCGCCATCCCCCGAGGCGCGGCCGCACCTTTCGTGCAAATCAACCGATGTCGGATCCGCGGGAAGGCGAAGGCGAGGCGGGGAGACGATCGGCGAGTGCTTCCGGCTCGACGAGCACGGCCGAGTGCTTGACACCCGGTACCGGCTAGTGTCTCGCGAGAGCGTGAGGGAGGACCGAGGCGAGCCG
>JASHYD010001048.1 GCA_030043175.1 Xanthobacteraceae bacterium
AACCGACCCTTGCGCATGTGCGGCGCTCAGCAACATGTGCGGCTCGAACGGCAGTATGATGCCGTCCGCCTCGTCGCGCACGAGCAGGATCGGATGCGGAATGCGGGGAATCCAATACGTGCCGTCGGCCGCGCTCGTTCGTTCGTCACGATAAGTGAGAAAATGCTGGGCCGTCACCGCGGTCTGCCGCCCGCCAAGATAAGGCATTCTCATTGGCAGAATATCCGCGACTTTACCGGTTGCCACCGCGTTGCGCGCGGCTGCGGTCAGCCTTTCGTAAACCTCCTCGTTGTGGATGAGGATATTGCGCGACTTCCATGGCAAATTCCCGAACGGACCGGTCAAGATCACTCCCTTGATCGCAGGGTCCCAGTCGGTTGCGGCGTAGTATTCGACCTGGATCGTACCGAGGCTATGCCCTTGAAGCACGATAGAGGGATAGCCCAGCGCTTTGGCGGTCGCGACGGCCGCCTCGATGTCTTTGCGCGCGTCAAAAAAATTATCGGTGTTCACATGCTGGTCGTGCCCTCGTGTGCTGATGGTCAGCGCCGCGTAACCCTTGGGCGACAGCGCACGGGCCACCGCACGCAGCGGCAGCTCGGCCAGATTGGAGCCGCTGCCATGCACCTGAACGATCATCGTCGCGCCGCTCGGCGGCATATCCGGCTGCCACAGGGCAGCATCGATCCTGGATCCGTCGATTGCTTTGAGCGCAAGGAACTTGAGCGAAGCGCCCGGCAGAGGCTGCATGTCTTCGGGCAGGCTCGAGGGACGGGGGACCGTGTCGAATTCGATGCTTGCCGCAACCTGCGCCGCCCCGGCTGGCGGTGGGGCACAGGTCGCGGCAGCCGCGGCGAGGACGAACAGGGCGAGACGTAAGCGGTCGCAGTGCAGTTTCATCGGGGCCTCCTTGGCTCAATGAAGCGGAGTCATAAACGCCGCATCGCTAGCCGCAACCCGCGTCTGCAACCCGCGTCTGCAAGCGCCGCATCACGATCCGCCAGTTGCCCGGTTGGGTAGCCGCTCATGAGATTTTCCCGCCGGTCCCGGCGTCAGCCGCCTGCGCCGCAGCAGCTTCTCCGGCATGATCCCGGGGCTCGATCAGTCGGCTGGCAGGAGCTGGTCCGCAAAAGCGCCGATGTTCGCAATTGCCTGGCGTGCTTCGGGCAAGGCCGGCGCAAAGAGATGCCACACGTGAGGCATGCGCGGCCACACCTCAATTTCGGCGCGGCAACCTGCCGCCCGCAGAATTGCAGCCATACGAACCGCATCGTCGTGCAGGATTTCGTCGCTGCCGACGTGAATGAGGGTTGGCGGTAACCCCGCCGGATTGCCGTAGAGGGGGGACGCATAGGGATTGCGAGGGTCGGCGCCCGCGAGATAGCAGTCGGCAAAAAGGCGCGCGTCTGCGGTGCTCAGCATCGGGTCCGATTTCTCGTTAAACGAAAACGAGGCGCCGGTGAGAGCAAGGTCGGTCCAGGGCGACAGGGCAATAGCGGCCGCGGGAAGCTCATGCCCAGCATCGCGCAACCTCAACAATAACGCCAAGGCCAGGCCGCCGCCGGCGGAATCGCCCATGACCGCGATGCGCCGCGGCACAGCTCTGCCGCCAACAAGCCAACGATAGGCCGCCCATGCGTCATCAAGCGCGGCCGGGAAGGGGTGTTCCGGTGCTAGCCGGTAGTCAATCGCCAGAACACGCGCGCGCGCCGCCATTGCGATGCGCCACGTGAAATGGCGATAAAGTGCTCCCGAGCCTGTCACATATCCGCCGCCGTGAAGAAACAGCACATCACGATCAGGCCGCGACGCCGGTGTGGTGATGAACTCGCCTGGAACCCCGCCGGCATCCACCGGTAGCACTTCGGTTCCTGCGGCGGGACTTGGCGTCCATCTCGCGGCGGCGAGAATGCCTTGTCGAGCAGCGGCGACCGTAGCGTGACCGCGCCGCTTGATGAACCAGCGCGCACCGACGCGAACCAACTCCGAACGCAAGCTCACCCGAGGTTTTCTGCCATCAGACTTTGGTTTGCAGCCGGTTGCCGAGCCTGCCCGCGCCGCCCTCCCCCCGCAAGTGGGGAGGGTAGGCGCGTGCCCGGGAAGGTAAGGACGGCGCCGCCAGCGACCAGCGGAGCGGCGTGACGACGGCATTGACAGCCCGCCGCATCGCGGCGACCGAGCCCCAGCTCAGCAGCAGCGTTCCGCAAAATACGATTGCCGCCTTGATGACGGCGAGAACTGCAAATCCCAACAGAGCAAACTGCAGCCAGACGCAGAACAGATAGTGGACGAGGTACATGCCATAGGTTTCTTCGCTGAAGGCGTCGAGCATCCTTATATGTCGGTTGGCAAAGCGAACAAAGATCGCCAACATGAATATGCTGCCGGCCGCGCAACACAGCACGAAGCTTGATGCTTCGAGGACCTGCAGCTGCCACGACGGGGCACCGCCGCCGCTCATGGCAATTCCGACCAGTCCGAGCCACAGCGCAAAGGTTGCGATTGCAGCCCCCGCAGCAACCGCCCAGTGCCGCGTCAGCCATCCCCCTGGGGCAAGAAGAATCCCTCTTTCGATTCCATAAGCCCCGACGCCAACGCCGGTCGAGAAATAAACGGCATAGAGCAGCGGTCGAGACAGCTGGAACGCAAAGGGCCCGACATGAAACCAGGTCCACGGCGTGAAGGCGAGCGCCAGCGGGACATAGGCGAGCCCGGACGCGGCCACCAAAACCGTCACGAATGCCGCGGGCCGTGCGCTGAGCTGGCCGACCATTTGACCAAACGCGTCGCCTGAACGGCGCGCGAAGGCGTGGATCGCAGCGGCTGCGAGATCGAAAGCAAGCAGCACCCATAGAAACCACGGGGGGCCGCTCGGCCAAAACGGCAATGCAAGCAAGTGCTGCCAGTAGGCCGTCACGCTCATATCTGCGGCGGTCACGCGATAAATCGGATAATTCGCTACGGGCATCAGCACGCCGACCGCGAGCGCGAACGGCAACCCCAGGCGGACCGCGCGGTCACGCAGAAAATTACGCGCGCCTTTGCGCGTGAGGCTCGGCCACACGAATAGCCCGGACAGAAAGAACAGAAGCGCGATCAGATATGTGTCCTGATGCGCACAGAAAATATCGAAGCCCAACCAGCGGTCGCCATCGACGATCGGAATGCTACGCCATCGAAAGGGTGGGTCATCGAAGCGGAACGAAGAGGCCGGCGAGGAGGCGAGATAGGCGATGAACGAGTGGACCGCAAGCACGATGACGATCGCGAAGGTCCGCAGATTGTTGAGTGCAAGGGTAGGAGTGGACATATTCTTGAGGTTCTCTCGTGTGGTCAGCATTTGCCTGCGCGTGGAGGGCCCATCAGGGCCGGTTGAAACAAGACAGCGGCCGCCATCGCGCATGTGAGCGCAAGCGCGATGCCCGGATCCACCATGGACGCCCGAGGCAGAATTTCACCACGGCTGAAACGGCTGAGGTCAGGAAGGGCGAGGGTGAACGACTACCGTACGGGTTTACGGCGGGCCGCAAACGCGCACGCAATCGCTTCATCACTGTTTTGATTGCCACGATCGAGCGTTTTCAGGGTTGGCGAGGACGGCCGTCCGCTGTGGACGGCCTCGCAATGACAACGGCGGGCGAAGGATGTACTTACAACAACGGTGTGGATCAAAGGTTCCGGCGCACTTCGGCAGCTCGGCAATCGACGCCATTTTGCGGTGCTTCGGCGCACATGAAAGACGCCGGCGAATGGAGCCGGCGCCGCAGGATCAAATTTCTATCAACTTTTCGATACTCGATCACGCCACAGCGGGGTCCGGTGTTCCGGCCGCATCGCCTGGGACTTGGACCGGCGCTTTTGATTTCGCGACACCGAAATCCGTTCGGGTCGTTGAAACGCAACCGAGCCCCAGGCCGATTGCGTTATCCGGAGTCATTCGGGCTCGACGAAAAATGGCCCCGCAAAGCAGCGGGGCCAAGTCGGGGAGGAAGTCGACGTTCGTCGATACTTAATCAACGGATGCAGAAAGGTAATGTTCCCTCATCAGGCGATCGATGCCGGTTTTGACGCGTCTGCGCAGAACGCGCCTGGCTCTGGTCAAACGGCGGTACACTTTGAGTTGTACGTCCTCGGATGCGCACTGAAATTGCGCGGAGCCGAAGCTTTTCTTTCTGTGGTGGGATCAATCGCGCTCACCTGGAATTGTTGGACTGCCCGGGAGCTGACAAACAATGGAGCTTGCGAAGATGCACATTGCTCAAATTGCGCCATTGACGGAAGCCGTGCCGCCTAAGCTTTATGGCGGCACCGAACGTGTCATCTATTGGCTAACCGAGGAGCTGGTCGCGCTCGGACACGACGTCACACTATACGCCAGCGGCGACTCGGTGACGTCGGCCAGACTGGAGGCGGTATGGCCGCGAGCGCTTCGTATCGATGGTTCGGTGCGGGACCCGAACGCGCTACATATGTCGATGCTGGAGCGGGTCCGCCAGCAAGCGAGCGATTACGATTTTCTCCATTTCCATTTGGACTATTATCCATTCTCTTTGTTTTCTCGCCAATCCGTTCCCTTTGCCACGACTCTGCACGGTCGACTTGATCTGCCTGAGCACCAGCCGGTGTTTAAGACGTTCCCATCGCTGCCGGTGATTTCCATCTCCGACTCGCAGCGAAGGCCTATCCCGCAAGCCAACTGGGTGCGCACGATCTATCATGGCCTGCCGCAGCAACTTCTGATGCCGTCAGCGGTGCGGCCGAGTTATCTCGCCTTTCTCGGCCGCATCGCTCCCGAGAAGGGAGTCGATCGGGCGATTTCAATCGCCCGCAGATGCGGTGTTCCGCTGCGAATCGCAGCAAAAGTTGATAAGGTAGACCGTGAATATTTCAATGAAAAAATCCGGCCGCTGCTGGACGGTTCGAGCGCGGCCTATATCGGGGAAATCAACGATACGGAGAAATCAGAATTTCTAAGCGGCGCCGTCGCGTTGCTCGATCCGATCGACTGGCCAGAACCGTTCGGTCTCGTCATGATCGAAGCAATGGCCTGTGGTACGCCGGTGATCGCATTTAATCGCGGATCCGTCCGGGAAATTGTCGATGACGGTCTGACCGGCTTTATCGTCGAGGATGAGGAAGGCGCAATCGGAGCTTTCGACCGGCTTTCGCAGCTCTCTCGAGACAACATCCGCCAGCACTTCGAACACCGCTTTACCGCCCGCCGCATGGCGCTCGAGTACCTCCTCGCCTATCGCAGCCTGATGGATCGGGATGCCCATCGCCTCAAATTGGTTGTCGACGGGGTCGCGGCGCTTTAGCTCGATTGCCGGCTCGATCAAGACGCAACCTGGGCAGCTCCCGCTTACGATCAATCGCCTGTGCGCTGTCACAGGCGAGCTCGTGTGGATCCGAGCTCGTGCGGATCCGAGCTCGTGCGGATCTCTGCCGCGCGAGAGGTCAAGTGAGTGAGAGCGCAACCTTTGCCACAGGCCAGAGCAACACCGCCGCAGGTGACGACCCATGGCCTTGTTGGACCACCGCGTTCGCGGGGAACTTAAATCGCGAACGAGCATTACCTCCAGAGTGCGATAGCTCTGGCCCATCGCTCGCCGGAGGAGCAGGTGACTGCGCGCTCTTTCGAACAGCAAGTTCCCAGGCGGTTACAGGCCAGGCACGGCGTTTCTTCACGAGCGATCAGCATCTTGCTTGCCCTCCTCGCCGACGCGGGACTGGGGCTGCTTCTGTTCCAGGAGAATTGGATATCATCTACGGAGGACATCGAGCCGTTTTGGGTTAGACAATTCATTGTATTTGCACCGTATAGTGCCATTCAATTGTGGACTCCGGCTTACCAGACAGGCCGAGGAGACGAGTTCGCTGCGACAATCGATAAGGTTTTTGCGGCAAGGCCCGCGATTGTGACCGCGCTTATTCAGATGTACTGGATAGGGCATAACTCTGCTGCCACATTGACCTGGAGGCAACACATTGTGGCGGTGAGTTGGATCGTCTTCTCAATTGCAGATTTCTTCGCGACCGATATCACCAATCAGCGTCTGTGGATGAGACAATTGAATTTGTCGCCGCCAGCGGACTGAGCTGTGGGCTCAAAGCGCGTCATCATTGCGTCGCCATATTGCCAGGGCAGCCTGCTGATGAGATTCCAATGGAACACGCCGGTAGAAAGCGAACATGATGTAGGGCACGGTGCGTGGTGCGACATCAATTGCGATGACCGCAAATCCGCAGCAACGCGACGATTGGACGGCCATGTCAATAGAAAGACTGCGTGAGGAGGAGACCGAGGCCGGCTTCTCTTTCTATATTGCGGCGACCGGGCCAGAGTATCGGCTTCGACGCACGCTCAAGCACGGCGATACCTTTCTCGTGATCGATGCCCACGGCGACGTTGGCGCTTCGGCGGGGACGAGCGACGGTCTGTTTCACCGCGATACGCGGTTCCTGTCCCGCCTCGAGCTGCGGGTCAACGGGCTGCAGCCGTTGCTGCTTGGCAGCAACATGCGCGAGGACAACGCAATTTTCAGCGCCGATCTCACCAATCCCGATATGTTCTCCAGCGAGCGCGTGCTGGCGCTTGAGAAGGATACTTTGCACGTCAATCGGTCAGTTTTTGTGTGGCGCGACACCCTCTTCCAGCGGCTGTCATTAACCAATCACGGCGCCAAGCGGGTTGAGCTCTTGATCTCACTCACCTTCTCTGCCGATTTTGCCGATCTATTCGAGGTGCGGGGTGCGCGGCGCGCGCGCCGCGGGACATTCAGCGTCCGACTGAATGGACCGCACGAAGTGCTGCTGAGCTATCTCGGGCTGGACGATTTCGCGCGCGTCACCTCGGTTTACTTCGACCCGGTCCCCACCCTACTGTCCGAGCGAGAGGCGAGGTATCGGGTCACGCTGACCTCACACGAAACGATGTCGTTTTGCGTTGCCGTTCGGTGCAATCCAACCGCACCGGAGCCTGCGCCGTTTATCAAAAGCCTGCTGCGTGCGCATCGTGAGCTTCGCCAAGCTGCTCAAGGCGCCGCCGTTGTGCAGACGTCCAATCCGCTTTTCGACGATGTCCTGCGCCGCTCGATGGCTGATCTGGCGATGCTCAAGACGCAGACGCCGCAAGGCCCCTACCCCTATGCGGGCACGCCCTGGTACTCGACCACGTTTGGGCGCGACGGGCTCATCACTGCCATGCAGATGTTGTGGGTGGACCCGCGGCTGGCGAGGGGCGTGCTGTTCCGTCTCGCAACACTGCGGGCAAAGACGACAGACCCCGGGTCAGACGCCGAACCGGGCAAGATTTTGCATGAAGTGCGCTTCGGCGAGATGGCGGCACTCGGAGAAGTGCCGTTCGGCCTCTACTACGGAAGCGTGGATTCCACGCCATTGTTCGTGTTATTGGCAGGCCTCTACTTCGAGCGCACCGGCGATATCAAATCCCTGGAAGAACTATGGCCCGCGATTGAAGCGGCGCTGGCGTGGATTGACGGGCCGGCGGACCGCGATGGCGACGGCTTTATTGAATACGCCGGCAGCGAGCGCGGACTGGTCAATCAAGGATGGAAAGATTCAGGGGATGCCATTTTCCACGCCGATGGCCGGCTGGCATCGGGTCCCATCGCGCTCGCCGAGGTTCAGGCCTATGTGTTCGCGGCCAAGCGGCTGATCGCACGTTGCGCGCGCCGGTTGGGCTATAGCGATCGGGCGGATGTCCTGGAACAACAGTCGCGCCGGCTCGCCGAACGTTTCGAAGCCGCGTTTTGGTGCGACGACTTGCAGATGTATGCGGTTGCGCTCGATGGCGTCAAGGAGCCGTGCCGCGTGCGGACCTCCAACGCCGGTCAGGTGCTTTTTACGGGCATCGCGCGGCCCGACCACGCTGCAATCGTGGCGACGACGCTGTTAGCGCCCGATCTGTTCTCCGGTTGGGGTATTCGCACGGTCTCGCGTCGCGAAGTCCGGTACAATCCGATGTCCTATCATAACGGCTCGGTGTGGCCGCACGACAACGCGCTCATAGCTGCCGGCCTTGCGCAGATCGGCGCCAAAGCTGCAGTCAACCGCATTTTCAAAGGTCTTTTCGATGCGGCCACTTACATGGATCTGCATCGCTTGCCGGAACTGTTCTGTGGGTTCCAGCGGGCCCGCAATCGCGGGCCGACGCGTTACCCGGTGGCATGCGCGCCGCAGGCCTGGGCGAGTGCGACGCCGTTCTACCTCCTGCAGGCCGCGCTCGGACTTGAAATCGATCCCGTGGCCGAACAGCTGCGTCTGCGCAACCCGCGCCTGCCGAATTTTCTCGACGAGGTGACGTTGCGGAATTTGCAGGTCGGAGACTCAAGCGTGGACGTCGCGATCATCCGCGATGGCGAAACTGTCGCGGTGAGCGTTCTGCGGTCGCTCGGCGCGATTGAAGTCTCGGTCCTTGCGTCGTGAGCTCTAACGCACGGAATTCCATCGGGCCGGCGACGGGCCCGAAAAGGCGATTTCGGGCTTCTCGCTGCGGGAGGTCGCGCCTCGAACCAGAAACGGACCCATGACTTCGTCGTCACCCCGCAATGCGGCGAGGAATTCGCGTTGCCACCTGTCGACGTCGTAGTCGAGGATCGCCGCAAGCAGCGCCTGGTGGCGCGCGCGCCGCTCCTCGAGCGGCATGGCCAAAGCTTGTGCAATCGCGCCTGCAACCGACTCAGGGTCATAGGGATTGACCAGCAGGGCACGACGAAATTCGATCGCGGCGCCGGCGAAGCGAGACAGGATGAGGACTCCCGGATCCTCGGGATTCTGCGCCGCGACGTATTCCTTTGCGACGAGGTTCATGCCGTCCCGCAAAGGCGTCACCAGGCCGACGCGCGCCGCGCGATAGAGCCCCGCCAACACGGAGCGCCCATAGACCCGGTTGACGTAGCGGATGGGCGTCCATGATACGTCGCCGTATTTGCCGTTGATGCGTCCCGCCGCGGACCCGAGGGCCTCTTCCAATTCAGCATATTCGGGGATTTCGGTGCGGTTTTTCGGCGTGATCTGCAGATATATCACCTTGCCGATCCAGTGCTGGTGGTTCGCAAGGAAATGATCGAACGCATCGAGCCGCTGGACCAGGCCCTTGGAATAATCGAGGCGATCGACCCCGATCACCAGAAGGCGGCCGTCAAGGCTTGCCACCATCTCCTTCACCAGCGGCGAGCGCATGTTGCGGCGCGCCAGCCGCTGGAATGTGCGCGGCTCGATACCGACCGGAAAACTGCCAATCCGTGTTTGTTGACCGCGCACGCTCACGGTCGTCTGGCGACCGGCGATCTCGAATATCCGCATTTCCCGCGCTTGATTGCATTCGGAAATCAGGTAGCGAACGAAATTATCTGCATCGCCCTCGGTTTGAAATCCTACAACGTCATATTGCATGAGCAGCGGGATCAGCTGCTCGTGGTTTGGCAGCGAGGTTATCACCTCGGGAGGCGGGAACGGAACATGCAGAAAGAATCCGATCCGGTTGGGATGCCCACGCCGCCGCAAGGCGTCGGCGATCGGGATCAGGTGATAGTCGTGGACCCAGACGAGATCGTCATCCTTGATGACCTTTTCGAGTTCGGTCGCGAAATGAAGGTTGACGCGGAAATATCCGCTGAGGTCGCGCCGCGCAAACTCGGCGAGATCCAGCCGATAATGGAGAATTGGCCACAGCACCCGATTGGCGAAACCGTTGTAGTATTCCTGAAATTCGTGTTTGGTGAGATCGGTGACGACGTACTCGACATTGTTACGTTTGATGGATCGCGTTCGTAGCTTATCCTGCGCGCCGACCTTTCCGCTCCATCCGACCCAAATGCCGCCGTTGTGGTGCAGGGCCGGCCGCAACGCAACCTCAAGGCCCCCGGCGCGCTTGGCACCGTCGCCCGAAGGCACCGAAACACGATTGGAAACTACTGCCAAGTGCGCCACTATCGCCCTCCGACTACGCAGCTAGGGCGACGCCACGTTACTGAACGGGGTGGTTCAAGCGCCTTGAGGTCGCTCATCGCGTATGTCGCTCACATGACATTAATACGTTTGACGCCGAATTGTTCCAGCTCGGTCGGGGCCGCCCGAAGACCTGAAAACAGGCACTGGCGACGGTGGCGCACCCGCGAGGGCGCCGGGCTGTTGGTATTGCGCAAAAAAAATGGGCAGCTCGGTCAGCGCCTGCGGATCCTGAGTGAAGAGAGCACGTGGCTGTCTCACCTCTTCGTCACCTGATCACCCGCGCTCGAGGCGCCACCCTGAACGCGACAGCCCTAAACCGACAGCGCACATTCCTCCTTGATCATTTAGAGAATGCTCTCCATAGCCGTAGGTTGATCGTTCGAAACGGAACAGAGATGACGCGCGCGTGCCCTCGCCGGATCCGATAAATGAGCCGCTGGTGCGTTTCGAAAAGGTTTCCAAGCGCTTTGGCGACGTCACGGCTGTCGATTGCCTGACCCTCGATGTCTACTCCAACGAGTTCTTCGCTCTCCTGGGCCCTTCCGGTTGCGGCAAGACCACGTTGCTGCGGCTGCTCGCGGGTTTCGAGAGGCCCGACGCGGGCCGGATCGTGCTGGGCGGTCGCGACATCGCCGCTACGCCACCCCATCGGCGGCCCGTCAACATGATGTTTCAGAGCTACGCGCTGTTCCCGCATCTGACTGTCGCCGGCAATATCGCGTTCGGATTGCGTCAAGACGGCATGGCCAAAGCGGCGATTTCTGCGCGGGTCCAGGAAATGCTGACACTGGTCAGGCTGGAAGGGCTCGGCGACCGCAGGCCGCATCAACTCTCCGGGGGCCAGCGCCAGCGCGTGGCACTCGCCCGGTCGCTAGCGAAGCGTCCGCGGGTTCTGCTTCTCGACGAGCCCATGGCGGCGCTCGACAGAAAGTTGCGCGAGCAAACTCAGTTCGAGTTAATGGAACTGCAGGCGCGGCTGGGGCTAACCTTCGTGATCGTCACCCACGATCAGAGCGAAGCCATGACGGTCGCTCACCGCATCGCCGTCATGGATCGAGGCCGTGTCGTGCAGGCAGCGACGCCGGCTGAAATCTACGAGCGGCCGCGGTCGCGCTGGGTTGCGGAATTCGTCGGGGACGTCAATCTGCTCGACGGCATCGTACTGGAAGCTCATGGCGGCGAAGCCGTGATCGGCGACAAAGGCGGGCGGCGGCATCGGGTTGCTGCCGACGTCCCCCGGGGTGCACAAGTCTCGATCGCGCTGCGGCCCGAAAAGCTTCGCATCCAAGCCGGGCCGGCACCTCCCGATGCTCCCAACGTGATGCGAGGCCGAGTCTGCGATATCGGCTACTTGGGCAGCATTTCGATGTACAAAGTCCGGCTCGATGACGGCGCGGTGGTGAAGGTCGCTGTCGCCAATGTGGCGCGCACCTGCGAACCGACATTGCGCACGCAGGATGACGTGTGGCTGTCATGGCCGCCCGACGCGGCCGTCCTGCTGATGGGCTGAGGCGCGACCCACCATGGCCAAACGATCAGTGCGTACGGATGACGGCGTCTCTCTCGGCGCCAAGCTGATCGTCGCGGCGCCGTATTTGTGGCTGCTCGCGTTTTTTCTGGTACCGTTCTTGATCGTCCTCAAGATCAGCCTGTCCGAGACTGCGATCGCGCAGCCGCCCTATGTGCCGGTGCTGGACCTCGCGGCCGGATTCCGCGGCCTGCGCGACTTCCTGGCCGGGTTGTCGTTTGCCAATTACCTCACCATTGCGGGCGACGACCTCTACGTATTCTCCTATCTCAAGAGCCTCAAGGTCGCCGCGGCATCGACCGCGATCCTTCTCATTGGCGGCGTTCCGCTTGCCTACGCGATGGCGCGGGCGCCGCGCACCGCCCAACCGCTCCTCGTCACGCTGGTCATGCTGCCGTTCTGGACGTCGTTCTTGATCCGAGTCTATGCGTGGATCAACATCCTCCAGCGCGACGGCCTGCTCAACCAGGTGCTGATCTGGCTCGGGCTCGTGGGGGAGCCGACAACATGGCTCGCGACCGATACCGCGGTTTATATCGGGCTTGTCTACTCCTATCTGCCATTCATGGTGCTGCCGGTCTACGCAACCTTCGAAAGGTTCGACGAAAGCCTGCTGGAAGCCGCCGCTGACCTCGGCTGCCCACGCTGGAAAACTTTCTTCGTCGTCACGCTGCCGCTGGCATCGCGGGGCCTCATCGCCGGCGCCCTTTTGTGTTTCGTTCCGATTGTCGGCGAGTTTGTGGTGCCGGATTTGCTCGGCGGTTCGGGGACCACCATGATCGGGCAGACCCTGTGGACGGAATTCTTTGCCAACAGGGACTGGCCGGTTGCATCGGCTGTGGCGGTCGTTCTGCTCGTGCTCCTGCTCGCGCCGATCGCGGTCTACCAGCACTTGCAGACGCGTGAAATCGAGGAACGCCGATGAGGCGGATGTCGGTGACGAACCTCGTCGCGCTCGCCCTAGGGCTCGCGTTTCTCTATGCCCCGATCGCGATTCTCGTGGTCTATTCGTTCAACGCCTCTCGGCTGGTCACGGTGTGGGGCGGTTGGTCGACGCGCTGGTACGCAGCTCTCCTCCAAGATCGCGCCATGACCGACGCGGCATTGGCCTCTCTGCTCATCGCCGTCGTGTCTGCGGCGCTTGCCACCGTGTTAGGCACTTTTGCCGCCCTGGCGCTGACTCGGTTTCGCTTCCGCGGCCGGCTGCCGTTCGCCGCGATGATCTACGCACCCCTGGTCATGCCGGAGGTGATCACCGGGCTGTCGCTGCTGCTTCTATTCGTCGCCATCGACGTTGATCGCGGCTTCTTCACCGTCATCGTTGCCCACACGATGCTCACGATGTGCTTCGTCACCATTGTCGTCCAGTCGCGACTTGCGACTTTCGACCGTAGCCTGGAGGAGGCGGCGATGGACCTCGGCTGTCCGCCCGGCCGCACTTTCTTCGCCGTGGTGCTGCCCGTGATCATGCCGGCTGTGCTTGCCGGATTTCTGCTGGCGTTCTCGCTATCTCTTGACGACCTCGTGATTGCGAGCTTCACGACCGGTCCGGGGGCTACAACGCTGCCAATTCGCATTTATTCCGAAGTGCGGCTCGGCGTAAAGCCAGAGATCAATGCGGTATGTACGATTTTCATCGCCGTGGTGGCGGCGGCGGTCGTCGCAGCGTCCCTGATCGAGAAAAGCCGCAATCGAGAGACTCGTCCCTTGCTGACAGCGTAGGGTTTCGCGCTATTGAGCAAAACGAAATGCGCGGCAATCCGGATGTCGGCTCCCCCATCCGGGCTATCTCGGTGAAATTATTTTGGCGGACCCGTCAACGGGACGAACCGAACGGCGATTTGGTCAGACGATTGAGGATTTCGTCGCGCGTCTTTTTGTCCTGTGCGTCGAGCATGGACTTCACCGCCGGCGATCTCTCAAGAAGGGTGCGCGTGTCGGGCAGGATCGACGGACTTCCCCATTGGCCGCGCACCGCGAACGGTAGTTCAAACAACGCGTCTGAGGTCGTGGCGCCGATCAGGTTGGCGGTGCCAGAAAGGTTGAACTCGCGGTCCGCTATCGACGTCGTCCCGGTCAGGGCGAGCCGCACGCTCGGCCCTTCAAGCGCCACATCCTCGATTGTGGCCAGCCCCTGCACGATGCGCAATCGGATATTGAGCTTCTCGAACGGGGTGCGGCCATTGCGTAAATCGCCGGCCGCGGACAAGGGGCTGCGTTGCAGCCGGCGCATCAGCTCTTCGACGTTCCAACCATTGAGCGCGCCTTTCTGGGCGGAGACCTGCACGGCGCCGTTGAGGTTGCCGGCGAGTTCCTGCACGTTGCGTCCGGCGCTATCCACAGAAAAGGTCAAGCCGCCGGAGCCCTCGATCCGGTTCACGCCGAACAGCTGGGTGAGGCACTTTTGCAGATCCACATGCGAAAATTGCATCTGTGAGCCGAACTCGGCGCCGGCTTCCGACTTGGCGACCGCGATGGTCCCGGTAACCACCCCATCGAATGCCTGCGATTCACCGACCGTGATGAGGAGCCGACCCGAGCGCATCGTGGCCGCGATGGCGGTCCGTCCGAGCTCTGCCTGCGCCAGTTGAACGCGGGCGGCGGACAGACGCACATCGGCATCCCAGCCGCTGAACCAATCAAGTTTCAGCGACCGGCGGTCCCAGCCGCGGGCGTTGTCTGCGATCAGTCGAAATGCCGACACATAGGGGCTGAGGTCGAGCCTGTCGACTGCAAGCGTGCCCTGGAAGCTCTGCCGGCCCGTGGTGGCATAGCTCAGCACGCCCTCAGCCACGTTGCCGTCAAGCTCGACATTAAGGTCTCCCAGTGAGATCGCTCTGCCATTGATGGCCGCGCGGGCTTTCAGGGCGAACCGGCCGAGGCCGCCCGCCGGAAAAGCATGGCCGCCGCTCCACCGCAGCGCTTCACGCAATGACGCGGTATCTGCAGCAAGCGTTCCCTCGATTTTCAGGGAGGGCCGGTAGCTCATGGTGCCATCGAACGCGGCCTTGAGCGGGCCTGCATTCATGCGGAATTTCAAGCCGGAGTCATCCCCTGCCAAT
>JASHYD010001049.1 GCA_030043175.1 Xanthobacteraceae bacterium
GCTGCCGGACGACGCCATCATCGCCCAGTACATCGCGCGGGCCTACGGACTACCGATCGTGCCGAGCCTGTGGCCGGACGCGCAGACGATTTCAGATGGCCTCGCAGGCGCCACAACACTCACGCTCGCGACCGACTATTCGTGGCTGGGCAACGTGGGCCGGCTGATGTTCGAGTTCGAGTTGGATCCGATCGGACTGGCGTGTGGAATATTGGGTGCGATCTTTGTGGTCGCCATGGGACTATATCTGGTCCACTTGAACCACTCGGCCAATTCGAAGCCGGCGTCGGCCAAAGGCGTGTCTTGACCCAGACCCGTTGCCCGCGAGCCGTCGTGCCGCGCATGACGCAGGCATTTACGTCTTTGTTGCGGTGCCGGCAAGGCGCACCGGACAAGCCCGGCAATGATTGAGGAAAAGCGGTTCGATTTGAAGTGTTAGCCAAGAGGCCACTCCATGAACCAAACGGTGCGCAATGCCAGGGGCGCGGCTCGGATCGGCGCGTCCGCATGCCCGCATGATTGCCCATCGACCTGCGCGCTCGAGGTGGAAATCATCGATGGCAGCACCATCGGCCGCGTTCATGGCGCGGCGGACAACGACTACACCTCAGGGGTCATCTGCACCAAGGTCGCGCGTTATGCCGAGCGGGTGCACCATAAGGATCGTCTGCTCACGCCGCTGCGCCGCAAGGGCTGCAAGGGAAGCGGTGAGTTCGTCCAGGTCTCGTGGGATGACGCGCTCGACATCACCGCGGAGGCGCTTCTGCGCGCCGAACAGCGCTACGGCGCCCAATCGGTTTGGCCCTACTACTATGCCGGCACCATGGGGCTGGTGATGCGTGACGGCATCAATCGTTTGCGCCATGCCAAGAAATATTCGGGCTTCCATTCGACGATTTGCGTCAACCCGGCCTGGAGCGGGTTTGCGGCCGGGGTCGGCAAGATCGCGGGTCCCGATCCGCGCGAAATGGCGAAGTCCGATCTGATCGTGATCTGGGGCACCAACGCGGTCAGTACCCAGGTCAACGTGATGACCCATGCAACGCGCGCCCGTAAGGAACGCGGCGCCAAGATTGCCGTCGTCGACGTGTACATGAACGGCACGATGGCGCAGGCCGATCTAGCGGTCCTCATTCGTCCCGGCACCGACGGGGCGCTTGCCTGCGCGGTGATGCATTGCCTGTTCCGTGACGGGCGCGCCGATCACGACTATCTCGCCCGCTATGCGGACGTGCCGCAAGAGCTTGTCGCCCACTTGCGCGAGCGGACGCCGGCCTGGGCATCGGCCATCACGGGCTGCGATGTCGCCACCATCGAGGCCTTTGCAAAGCTGATCGGCGAGCGCAAGCGCGCCTTCTTCCGGCTCGGCTACGGCTTTTCCCGCTCGCGCAACGGCGCAGCCAACATGCATGCGGCAAGCTGCATCCCGGTGGTGACGGGCGCGTGGCTCATCGAAGGCGGGGGCGCGTTCCATGCCAATGCCGACATCTATCACCTCGATAAGACGATGATCGAAGGACTCGATATCGTTGATCCCTCGGTACGCCTGCTCGACCAGTCGCGCATCGGCGCTATCCTCGAAGGCGACGCTGATGCGCTTGCCGGCGGGTCGAAAGTCATGGCGCTCTTCATCCAGAACACCAATCCGGTTTCGGTCGCGCCCGATCAGGAGCGGGTGAAGCGCGGCTTTGCCCGCGAGGACCTGTTCGTGTGCGTCCACGAGCATTTCATGACGGAGACCGCCCGCGCCGCCGACATCGTTCTGCCGGCGAGCATGTTCCTGGAGCACGACGACTTTTATCGCGGCGGCGGCCACCAATACATCATCTTGGGGCCGAAGCTGATCGAGGCTCCGGGCGAATGTCGCAACAATCATGAGGTTCATTGCGCGCTCGCGCAGCGCCTCGGTGCGGTGCATCCGGGCTTTGCCATGACACCGCTCGAATTGATCGACTGGACCTTGCGGACATCGGGCTGGGGCACGCTCGCCGAGCTCGAAGTGAAACGGTGGATCGATTGCCAGCCCGATTTTGACTCGGCCCATTATGTCAACGGCTTCGCCTGGCCGGACGGCAAATTCCGCTTCAAGCCGGATTGGGGGAGCATTCCGTTCCGCAGCGCGGTGAGGTCGGGACCGCTCGAGCGCATGCCAGCGCTACCCGACCATTGGGATACGATCGAAGAAGCCGACGACATCCATCCATTCCGCCTCGCAACCTCACCTGCACGCAGCTTCCTCAACTCGACGTTTACTCAGACGCCAGGCTCGATTTCGCGGGAAAAACGACCCGAGGTTTTGATCCATCCTGCCGATGCCGCGGCTCAAGGAATCGCCGCGGGCGATGCGGTCGTGCTCGGCAACCGTCGCGGCCAGGTCCTCCTCCATGCGCGGCTTTATGATGGGGTCCGCCGCGGCGTGTTGATTGCCGAGTCGATCTGGCCGAACGACGCGTATCCGGACGGTCGCGGCATAAATACGTTGACCGGCGCCGATCCGATCGCGCCATATGGCGGTGCCGCTTTTCATGATAATAAAGTCTGGATCAAGCCGCGCACGCATATGGTTTCGAACAATTAACGCTGGAAAGCGGTGCTTCGTCATCGGCTGTGCTGTTGCGACGAATGAGCAGACATTCCGTAACCCACACACAGATGCCGGCTGACACCGCATACGGCGCCTGTCACAAAAATCCTCTAAATTAGGCGGCCCGCAATACTTCGTTGACGAGAGGTTATGCCGGGGTTTCAACATAATGATCGTTTACCGTTTAAGTCTTTGAAGTTGTTGGCCTTAGGTTTTGATCGCGAGCCTTGCTTCGGCCGTATTTTCGGTATTTATTGCCCGCAGCAATCGGAATTTTCGGCCGTTCGTTCGGCCGCGGGCTTTGATGATCGATCGTCTCGAACCCCTCTAAAATCCCGGCTTGTTGGCGCGAACTGCAGCGAATGCATTGGCGTCCCGTCTTACGTTCTGACTGATCTTGGGAGACAGACGATGCAAAAAGGCACCGTCAAATGGTTCAATCCAACTAAGGGCTATGGGTTCATCAGGCCCTCGACCGGGGATAAAGACGTGTTCGTCCACATCTCCGCAGTCGAGCGCGCTGGCCTCAGCACCCTCAACGAGGGACAGGTGATCGAGTACGAACTCGTCACCAACCGCGGCAAAACCTCAGCGGAGAACCTCAAGGTCGCGTAGGCGGCCCTCCGCCGGCACTCCCGGCAAGCTGGTGTTGCCCGTAGCCCCCGGTTTCCAACCCGGGGGTTTTTTGTTTCGTGAGCCGACTTGGACAATTTTTGTTGCAAAAGACGCTGCAATCATTGTTGCAACGGCTATTTGGTATTGTCAAAACCTATACTCGCTATAGTGAAGCTGACGTGTCGAACAAATATTTTCCTCGGCACGTTTCTTCACGACCGGATCTCTCATGCCGGTGCTCTTTGCCCTGGAATCGAAATGAACAAAAGTTTTGCGGATTATCAGGCCGCCACCTTTCGTCCAGGTTTCGACGGTTTGCGCGGCGTCGGTTTTCTCCTGGTGGTGACCGCGCACATCCCAGCGGTGCCGCTGTTCTCCTATCTGCAAGGATGGACAGCGGTGTGGGTGTTCTTTGCAATCAGCGGCTATCTGCTGACGATGTTGCTGATCCGGGAAGAGCGCAAAACCGGCGGC
>JASHYD010001050.1 GCA_030043175.1 Xanthobacteraceae bacterium
CTCGACACGCACGTTGGAAAGTCCCCGCAGTGATGCGAGCTGGTGGAGACGTGGTGGAGGTCCAAGCGTCAGGAGATGGATTTCGGCGCCGCGCCGGGCCAGCGTCGCCGCCAGCGTGGAGGAGTAAACCCACACTCCGCCCACCGCGTCCGTCGTGATGAGGATGCGCGGCCCAATGATGCGCCTCATGCCGCCACCTCCAGGAGTTCGCGCCGCGCGCATGGCCGCTCCTCCTTCATCTCGCGGAAGGTTGCGAACTGTCGCAATGATGGTGCGCGCGTCCTCGCACCGCCAACGCGACAATGAGATTGTTTGTTCCCGTTTTCGTTGCGCGCCTTGGCATGCGTTTGAGCGGGCGTCATCGCCAAGCCTGGCTGCGCTCTTTAAAACGGCGTTCCGGATAGCGGCGGCGGAAGATCGAGATGCTGTGCGACGGTCGCCGCAATGTCGGCGTAGGTCGCCCGCTCACCGACCGGGCCGTTGCCGGCCCCGCCCATGACCAGGATCGGAACCTGCTCCCGGGTGTGATCTGTTCCGCTCCAGGTTGGATCGCATCCGTGGTCGGCCGTGATGATCGCGAGATCGTCCTCGCCCATGATCTGCTCGAGCTCTGGCAGGCGCCGATCGAACTCCTCGAGCGCCGCGGCATATCCGGCGACATCGCGCCGGTGCCCGTAGAGCGAGTCGAAATCGATGAAGTTGGTGAACAGAAGACCGCCGTCAACGAGACCGTGCAGCCCTTCGAGAGTTCGATCGAACAATTGCGCGTTGCCGTTCGCCTTGATGACGCGGCCGGTTCCCGAATGGGCGAAGATGTCGTCGATCTTACCAATGGACACGACATCCCGCCCCAACCGGCTCGCCCTGTCGAGCACGGTCGGTGACGGCGGCGGGATCGAATAGTCGCGCCGGTTCCCGGTTCGGGCGAAATCCGCGCGCGAGCTGCCGACGAACGGTCGCGCGATCACCCGCCCGATTCGCAGGGGATCGACGAGCTTGCGAGCCAGGGAACAAACCTCATAGAGCCGAGCGAGCCCGAAGCTCTGTTCGTGCGCAGCGATCTGAAACACGCTATCCGCGGAGGTGTAGCAGATCGGTCGCCCCGAACGCATGTGGTCTTCACCAAGCTCGGCAATGATTTCTGTTCCGGATGCGTGGATGCTGCCGAGGATTCCCGCAAGATCGGCCTGCCGACACAGGTCGGCGACGAGCTCACTCGGAAAGCACGGGCGCGTGCGCGGGAAGTAGCCCCAATCAAACGGCACCGGCACCCCGGCGATCTCCCAGTGGCCCGACGGCGTATCTTTTCCTCTTGAGATCTCTTTGGCGCAACCGGCGCGCTTGCGGGGCCGCTCTTTATTGTCGAGGCCCGGCGGGATTCGTCCGCTTGCCCGCGCGCAGGCTTCGTCGAGCCCAAGCCGCACGAGGTTTGGCAGGCAAAGCGGCCCGGCGCGGCAGCCGTTGTCGGCCTCTGCGCGCGCGCACGCGTCCGCGATATGACCCACCGTATTGGCGCCGAGATCACCGTAGAGTGCCGCGTCAGGCGCTCCACCGATCCCGACTGAGTCGAGCACGAGGATCAACGCGCGCGCCATCGCGCTCAGCTCACGGCCACCAATGGATGCTCCGGCTCCCGCGGAATGGTCCTAGCCGCATATCGGTGTACCATGGCGGCACAGAAGTCCGCATATTCGTCAATCACCTGCGGCGCGCTGGTGTGATGTGGGGCGATCCCGCGATGCTCCGGCGTAAAGCAAAACGTCACCGTGACCGTGAAATCCGCCAACGCGTCCATTTGCCGGTCGAACCACGCCAGCGCATCAGGGCGGAAACTGTCGGCCCAAGATAGCCCGGTGCGAAGGTACCTTACGCCCAGACGCTTCATCCAGCGCACCGCGTCATCGAGACGATGGTCCTCGAAATGGAACCATTGGCACAGCCCGATTTGCGGAGTCTTATCGGCAAACCGCGCGAGCGCGCGCTTGGGAGTCCCGTCCTCGCGCAGCAAGCCCATGGCGAAGTGCCGGTAATAGGCCGAGCCCTCGGCCTCGCGATGGCGCGTCGTCGCCGGCCAGGCGCGCGGCAAATCATAGAGGCTGTACCAGTGGATTCGCGGCGTGCGGCCCACCAGGAGCTCGGCGGTGCGATCGAGACCCCAGGCCTGCACCTCCTCGGCGCCGAAGCTCGACACGCCGACTTCCGTGACCCAAACGGGCAAACGGGTGACCGCTCGAATCTCGTCGAGCTTCGTCGGCCATTCGTCGATCTGCCAGAGATTCCAATCAAGCGGGAAGCCGTGCACGGCCACCACGTCGACATGCTCAAGCGCGCCTTTGCTCTCCATGTTGAGGACAAACAAGGGGTCAATCGGCGACATCCCGCCCAGCACGCGCGGCATGGCGGGGTTCTCGGCTGCGATCGCCTCGCCTGCCGCCCGCACCATGCGGGCGTAGAAATTCCAATCGGGATCAATCTGCGGATCCCAATGGGATTTGTTATTGGGCTCGTTCCACAGCATGACAGCTTCGATCATCGGTGTCCCTTGCGCGCCGGATAGACCGCGCCCGCGCCCTTTGGCGCCTCGACATGTCGGCAGATGTAGACCTCGGGCTCGGGATGAGCGGTGATTTCGAAACCCGCGCTGCGCAGCATCGCCTCGCTGCAGGCGCGGTTCGGCACCCACCAGTTGGTCGGGTCGGCAGCGTAGCGGTGCTCGATGAAGTGGAGCTTGGGATATTCCGCGCGATCGAACGGCTCGGTCTCCCAGAACGGATAGTCCTTCTTGAGTTTGGTGACCTTGCGGGTACCTCGCTGCATCGACTGGAACACGAGCGTGTCCCGGCTGACGTGCTCGTGAATGAGATCGAGCGCAAGCAACGGATGGCGCAGATGGTAGAGCACGCCCATGAACAGGACGATGTCGAAGCGCGTAGCCAGCACGCCGACGTCGTAGACCGAGAGCTTGCGGAATTCGATTTTGCAGCCGCTGACCTCGCGGGCGAACCGCGCCTGCGCCAGGTAGTCCTCGTCGCAATCGATCCCAACCACGTGCGCGGCGCCGCGCCGCTTCATCTCGATCGAATAAAATCCAGCATTGCAGCCGATGTCGAGGACGGTGCGCCCGGTCAGATCCCGCGGAATGGCGTGCGCGAAACGCCGCCACTTGCGCGCCGGGTAGTCACCGAGGCAATGCGTCGGCGCGGTCTTAACGCCATGCAGCTCCATATTGTGGAACCACGGCCCTAATGTCTCGATTCGACTGCGGATCTCCTCGGGGGTGAGCTTGCCGGGCATTATTGGGCCTTGGTTTCCGTTCTCTCCAAGACAGCTGCGGTGGGTGGCGCCACGCCGATGCCGGAGCGCACCCAATGCCAGCCCTCACAGTGCGCGGCCTCCTCGAGCAGGCTGATTGCCGTACGATAGCCGTGAACGGTCCCAACATCCACATAGGCCGTGCCGGCTTTCACGCCGACGGCCTGGCCGCCCTGCGCAAGGTAGGCATTGACGAGCGTCCCGATGTACTGATCGCGGTATTGGCGTCGGCTCCAGAGCGCATGAAGCTCGTGAAGGATGTGGCCCGGCATCTTCAACGCGCCCCAGATCCAGTGGGAGGCGGCATTGGACTGCTTCACCTGAATCTCGCGAACCGCGTTCGTCTCATCGAGCAGGACGGCATCGAAGAATTGCGGCTGCGCCACCGGAAACAGCAGGAACGACAGCTGATCGCCG
>JASHYD010001051.1 GCA_030043175.1 Xanthobacteraceae bacterium
ATGCATTAAACGCATCTGAATATATTTGGTTTACGAGTAAAGTAACAGCCTGACCGGTGAGTGCTGGACGGCCCCGTCTTCACGACTATCGGATAGAATTTCGATATCTGGCAGTAATTCATTTTGACGATAAGGAGCATTGAATGCTCAGGTCCCGAGGATGGAAAAACAGTCCGGCTTGCTCAAATACCCGCGGGGTGCTGTCAAGCAGCTATAGGCCGAGAACTGAATCAAGTGATTTTGTTGGCGCGCCATGGTCGATGAAGATGGGCACTATTGCCTCGCCGCGGCGCTATGATGGAGCACGTCAAAACACGATAGCCTTGCCGGTCGCGCGACCACGGCGCCGCGGCCGCTTCGACCTAACAGCGACGCGCGACTACTCTGTTTCAACCTCTTCCAGCCTCACTCCGCGTCCAGCGCGCAGGCTGTTCCGCGCTTGTTCAATGCGCCGCAGGAAGCGCGCGTCATGTTCGAGACGGTAGTCGAACCAGTCCTCTTCCGATTCGAAGCCGATCAATACACCTGCTGGCTTGCCGTGACGCGTGATGACAATCTCCTGCCTCTCCGCCTCGCGAAGATAGCGCGATAAATCGTCTTTGATTTCGGAGAGGGGAACTTCCTTCACTCCGGATTTCCGAACGGTGCGAGCCATGTCTCGGTCTCCAATTTGGCCACGATCGCCAAAACTTCAACGGTCGTGCCGGAAACATCATAGAACACCCGGACGTCCCCCACGCGTAGCCTGTATTGCGGCCGGCGTAGTCCCCGCAATCTCTTGATTCGGCTACGGCTCGTTTTCTCAGGCTCGTGCCTGAGATGGGTCTCGAGCGCAGCGCGCACGGTGGTCCGAACATGCGCTTTCAATCTGTTCAGGTCTTCGACCGCTTGTGGGGCGAGAATGATGCTGAAAGGCATTCTGGCCAGATCATAGCCAGATTTGCGCGGCGGTCAAAGATTGGTATACGTGGGCGAACCATGGTGCGGTTGGGTCCGGCGGCCACAGCGTGTGTGCTTTGAGCGGCCCGAGCCATAGGGGTTCCATTTCGTGCCGGACACATGGGTTACATTTTCCCGCACTTTTTACGCGAGAGTTGTAGATGCCGTGGAGGCGAGTTCGGTGATGGAAGAGCGCCTGCGGACGGCACGCGCCTTGCCACCCCCGCATGAGCGCGGCATGCGAGATCTTGAACGGTCGTTGCCAGCAGCGTGGAGGTGCATTGGTCCTTGGGGAACGTCAACAACCTCGAAGACAGCGAGATCGATCCCTCATCGATAAGCGAGAACTCCTCGCTGTGCACAAAACTCTGATCAGTGTGCCATCAGAACGGGAACCGTCATGGATTGCAAGATCCCGCGCGTCGCGCCCCCAAGCACGAATTCGCGCAGTCGGGAATGGCCATATCCGCCCATGACCATGAAGTCGGCGCCGCAATCGGCCGCATAGGATAAGATGACGTTGCTGATATCGACGTTCGCGGCAACCAGCCGCTTGACCTCGACATTGAGACCGTGGCGAACAAGATGCTCGCCGAGATCGGTGCCTGGCAACTCATGTACTTCGCCTTCGCGGCTCGCCACCGTGACGATCTGGACCTTTTTTGCTCGTATAAGAAACGGCAATGAATCCGCGATGGCTCGGGCGGCGTTGTGGCTGCCGTCCCAGCATACCAGAACGTAAGAGAGCTTGAGACCTTCCCTCTGAATGTAGGGCACAACGACGGCCGGGCGGCCCGACTCGAACAACACTGCTTCGATCAGAAGGTCGTCGGGCAGCGTCCGCTCGGGGTCGGTCTGGCCGACCACCGCAAGATCGAAACACCGGGCGATTCGGCCGAACAGAGTCGCGGCGACTCCAAGGTTTGCTTCGACGATTCGATGCTCGGCGGCGAGCCCTTCGCGCTTGGCGGCAGCCTCGAAACGATCGACCGCCTCCTGTGCAGCAGCGCGGCTTTCGGCCCGCTGTGCATCCACCCACGTCGCCGATAGTCCGTCCAAGACGGTGGGGGTGATGACGGGATCGTAGGCAAGCGCGATCCCGGCAATGTGGGCTTCGAACCTTGCCGCGATCGAAATGGCGAATTGTGCGGCCGCGTCGGGGCCGTTCCCCACCGTGAGGTTAACCACCAGGTCCTTGATCATGGGGCCACCCCCGAGCGAACCTCCCTGCCCTCCGCGGCGCCGAGGGAGTCTCGCTTTGAGCCCCGTCGGAACGACCTGCCGCAGGGTCAGCTGCGACCCCGCGGCAGTGTCTCGGTCATTTCTTCTTGACGTTGCCGTCCTTGTCGAACTGCGACACATAGGACCACAGGTCGTTACGTTCCTTTTCGCTCTTGATGCCGGCGAAAACCATCTTCGTGCCCGGAACCTTGGCACGGGGGTCTGTGACGTATTCCTTGAACACGGCTTCACCCCAGGTGATCCCCGAGCCCTTGTTGGCATCGCTGTAGTTGAAACCGTCAACGCTGCCGGCTGGGCGGCCATTCAGGCCGTTGAGTACGGGCCCAACCTTGTTAGTTGCATCCGGTCCGATTGAATGGCACGGCGCGCATTTGCGGAACGACGTCTCGCCGGCCGCCACGTCCTGGGCGAGCGCTGCTCCGGTCGATACCACAAGTCCGAGTGCAGCAACCAAGGCAAGTCTCATCTCACATCCTCCTGATCATTATTTTCGGGCCTCCCGGATGGCGCCCGCGGGCGCTCCCAACAACGAACGCGCCTCCACAATTGGTTCGAATGGCGCTGTTGAGGCCGCCTGTCAACGGCGAATCGCGCAAATGGCGTCGCGCCGCAATGCCCGCCCAAAGCCTGCCGCCCGGAAAGGAGCCGGTGCGACAGCCGTCCCGCCGATAAGTGCTTCATCCGGCAGCCGTTCCGGGCTAGAAGATTGTTTAAGAGGAAAGTTCGCATGCCGGTAGCGATGCCTACTCAGGACAACGGGGTGCTCGGCCGCCGTCGCGAGATCGTGCGGACGCTAAAGACCATGGTGCCGCCCGAGAGCGTAATCGACGCGGAGCGCGAAATGCGCCCGTATCAATCGGACGCCCTGACGGCCTATCGTCAGCTTCCAATGGTTGTGGTGCTGCCGCACACGACCGGTCAGGTTGCCGCCGTGCTGCGGTACTGCCATCAGAACGGCATCAAGGTCGTGCCGCGGGGAGCCGGCACCTCGCTCTCGGGTGGAGCGCTGCCGCTCGGCGACGGCGTTCTGCTCGGCGTGGCGAAATTCAACCGCATCCTCGAGATCGATTTTCCCAATCGCGTTGTCGTCGTGCAACCGGGCGTGACCAATCTGGCGATCACCCAGGCCGTCGAGCACCAGGGCTTCTTTTATGCGCCCGACCCCTCATCGCAGATCGCATGTACGATCGGTGGCAACGTCGCAGAAAACTCCGGCGGCGTTCACTGCCTCAAATATGGCATGACAACCAACAACGTGCTGGGCTGCGAGATCGTGCTGATCACTGGCGAGATCGTCCGGCTCGGCGGCAAGCATCTTGATGCTGCCGGGTATGATCTGCTCGGCATCGTCATCGGTTCCGAGGGATTGCTCGGCGTGGTCACCGAAGTCACGGTGCGAATC
>JASHYD010001052.1 GCA_030043175.1 Xanthobacteraceae bacterium
AATATCTGGCCTACATCCACCTCTATACGCGCCTACATCGTCGGCCGCCGGCCGAGACCGACATCCAGGAATACTTTCGAGTCACCCCGCCTTCCGTTCACCAGATGATCGTGACGCTCGAACGCGCAGGCTTCATCAGAAAGCAACCAAGAACGGCCCGCAGTATCGAACTGCTCGTCGATCCGAAACTCCTGCCAGAGCTGCTGTGATCACCGATTCAACATGTCAAAATCACTGTGACGAGGTGCTAGCGCTGCTCGATGCCTCTGAGGTTTATCTTCGAGGTTGACGCTGATCAGTTGAGCGCCCGCAGCGGACAAGTGAGTTTCATCCATGGAGGCGAACCTGCCTTGTTCGCATATTCCCGACGGGCGATTTGCGTTTGCGTCGCAGCTCGACTATCCGGCTCGGTAGGACCGCGCACTCTCTTCCTCGAGCAGGGCCTGCATCAGCCCGACACAATCAGGATCATCATCACTCGTGAGCTGGAGCCTTCGATTGAGATTGCAGATCGCTGGCATACCCGTACCCAGTAATATTAGGCGCAGCGAGTTCGGGACCATCCTTAATTTCGTTAAATAAAATCCAGCCGACCGCGCCGTTGGCACATCTGAGCTTCAACCACTCATCATATGTACTCTCGTCATCATTGATGGGTGTCTCGACCTTAGTCGATTTCTCAAACAAATCCTGATCAGCAATATAGATTGTATCGTTGAACTTAATGAGAAATCTCCCCTCAGCAGGACCAGAAAGATATAACCATTGGTCGCCCTTCTTAAACTGGATGGTTGTGTCATCACCGTCCGACTGGCGTCGAAGTTCAACGGTAAAGCTCGCGTTGAGCTCATAGGTCTCGATCTTGGTGAAGGAAATAAATTCTAGCCGGTCTGAGATAACACGTTTCTTGTTCCACTGATGATACGTGGCGCCTTTCCTAAGCACGCAAGACATCGATTTTGGCGCGTCCAAATTCAGGGTTCCCCTTATCTTGATAGTTACATTGCTAACCATTGTGAATCCGTCGGGGTACTCACCACTCCAACCGTTCGCTCTGTACCAAGATGCGTCATACTTTGCGGCTGGGTCGTCGAGACGTTGTGATGCGGTCGGGCGGTCGAGACCTTCTGATGCAGTCGGGCGGTCGGGACCTTCCGATGCCGTTAGACATCCACCTAATGATGCTGCAAGTACAATGGTTGGAGTTACCTTCATGGCGAAACCATTTTCCCTGATGTATTATGCGCAAATGCGCCATTTGGTGTCGCATTCGTGACGGCATGGCCTCTTTGCGTCCCAAATAACTGTTCGCCGAGAAGCTACCCCCCCGGTCCATCGGCCTGACAATGGGCGGACGACCTGACCGCACATGCGGGGAGCGACCCCGCGCATCAAGAATTGCAAACCGTCCAAGGTCAGACCAACCTAGCAGTCGCTGGCCCCGAAGGCGCGGGACTGGGATCGCGCACCGTCGGGCCCATAGGTCTGATCGCCATTGCCGTCCTGGCGCGAAGAAGCAGCTGATTACGAACCACTGCGGACGTTTCGTTGTCAGTCGGTTTTCCGACTCGGCAGACGAGGATGCTGGCGGTGTGTCGGCGCTGCAACAGAACCCTGTCCGATGAGCGGTCTCGGTGTAGGAACGCGCCCGCTGCGCCCGGCGATGGATTGGTGGGTGGGCTCCGTGCGGCCTTTGTTTGTACGGATGGCCGGAGCGCGGGCGGCCATCAGGGCGGTGTCGAGCCTGCGTCACCGGTGGCCTCCCAGGCTCGCTAACCCGAAACTGTACAATTCGATTTTGGTTCCGACTGCCGAGGGAATGACAATCGCGCAAAAGCTGTAGAAGTCATGACGACGCTGGACAGATGCGTACGGTCGGCAGTAGCGCGCTTCTCGTCCCAACGTTGCAGACACTCTGATGCCGGTTCTTTGAAGAAACGTGATGGAGATACGACGATGGCATCCTTTGCTCTGACCTCTTTGCCGACGGCGGCAAAGTTATATGATCGCGGAGCTGCGTGGGACAATAGTTTCATGCAGGGGGGTCGGCCAGAGGCCGGTGGGGAACTAGAAAATTGAACAGTGTGGACGAAGACGACATACAGACCTATCACGAATTCACGAGAGGTCGCCCCGAACCCGTGACTGACAATGACCGGAGACGGGGCCGCGGCGCGAGCGCCAAGTGGGTCTCTGGTTCTGGGCGGTCGAATGATCGACCCGGATCCGAAACCGGCGATCCCGCTCAGTGCTCGCCGTCAACCGCACGACGTGAGAAAATCGGCGTCAGCTTGCCACTGGAGTTCGCCTCTGTGAACTTCGCGGGGACCGGTGCGACAACTACTGTGGCGGGATTGAGGTGAGATAGCCACACGACGGACTGGTCCTTCATCACATGGCAACTTACCGCGGTCCGCAGACGCCTTCACTTATCTCGACGACTTCGGCTCCACGGCGTACGCATGGGAATTTCTGCGACGCAATTGCGAATATCAGCAGACCTATCATTCTATTGCTGGCGAAGCCCAGGCTAGCCCGGAACTCTGCGAACGGCTTGCCCAGCGCTTGGGGGTTGCGATTTCGCGGCTGATCCGAGCCTGCTGGGCGGACCGCGCCCCATAATCTTGGGGCATCTGTCCGTTCCCCTTGCGCTGGATAGGCAATGATCATTGTGTAGGAGTTTACAAACAAACAGTTCACCGCACGAAGGCGAATGGTGGCGTCGTCGCCCTCAAATTAGGCCAACTCTATGATTTGTGGGGATGTGCCAAAATTGGCCGCTCGACACTTTCGTGCGCTCCGGAAGTCCGTACCTTTGCGAGCGCAAAAGATGAGCTGAAGTACTCGTCAGGGCGCGCAGTCGGGATCGCGCCGGGCCTACGCAATGTCCCTACGGTGATAACGCCATTGACAAATCAGTGCGGAGTGTCGCCACGGAGGAGCCGCCGGTAGCCATGCTCGGTCAGCCATCTGGCGCGCTCCAGGTGGCTTTCCCAACTGGCACGCGCCCGCTCGGGCTCTCGTTCGTGGTCCATGCCGAGCACAATCCGCGCCACCTCCATCCAGTCCGCGCCTTCCGCGCCGGCGGCGTCGAGGAGGCGCAGATAAGTGACGAGATGGTCGTTGTCGTACGGCGTTAGGATCTCGCCGGACGGCGCCTTGTCGGCGACCCGAGGCTCGCGCTGTGGTCGGGGCATTTTGGGTCTCGGAGATCAATTCATGAAACGACGCGTTACAACGCAATACAGGCGGCGCAATGGCTTTCACATCCCAGCTAGAGACGGATGTGTTTGGAAAGTCAACTGTCACAATTACGCAGCGACCGCGCGCGTCATCAGCTGAGTCGATCTCGGTGCCAGGCGGCGACGAACGCCGCGGACGCAAAGAGGCTCCAATGGCTCGGTCGGTGGGCAGGCGATCAGTGGCGCGTGCTAAGAAAGCCTGCGGCGCGGTCGAATAAAAGAAAAGTTCTTGACTCGGTCTTGACTGGCTCCCCGATTGCCGAACGCGGCTCGAGCCGCTCACACGGCTGCTGCTTGCTCACCAGGGCAGCGACCGCGCCTTGATAGCCGCGGCATGGCAGATAGTAAGCGGCTTAACGCATTGGCCGGACAGTCGTGATTGGGACTGACTATATCGACCAGACAAGATCGAATATTACCGCGCTGCGCATCATTACTAGTCTGTAGCCACCCCGCGAGAGCTCGCCATTGCTGCATGCACGCGCGATCGCGTGAGAGGATAGAGTTCGTCTTCACAAACAGCAGATTGGCAAGCGACAATCTGCGATGTTCCATTGGCGACAACATCCACACCAGCCCAACACGCCCCAATCGGAAAGAGCGCCGGAACCTGTGATCTCGCCTTAAAGCGTTGGCGGGTTGAGGATCGCGCCCGGTGGCACCGATCCGCGCTCGACGTATTCGTCAAAGGGTGAACGCCAGCTTACGCAACAGCCACGATGATTATCTTTCGCATCCTTGTGCTACGGCCGCGTCTTCGCTGATCCTGGTTCCCAGGCGGGCGGGACTGCGATAGGATTTCTGAGCCAGTTCGTTGACGATTTCACGGGAACCCAAAGAGACGTCTGCCCACGCGAACGAAGGTTCGAGTGACAAAACGAGCGCGGTGCAGCGAATCTGCAAAAGGGCGGTGCGAAAACGGAGAGCGCAATGTCACGCGAAGGTTCGATGCCAGACTTCTGGCGCACACTTGGCTGGCGCACACTTGGCTGGCGCACACTTGGCTGGCGCACACTTGGCTGGCGCACACTTAGCTGCGCCGCTGCGTTAGCGTTACTCGCGGGCTATGGGTTGGCTCAACAGAGCGCAACCTTCACCTCATACCAGGTCGATGATGATTGGCTGAATTTGCCTGACGGGCGCAGGATGGGTCTTGCTACCAAGGTTGCGCTCGATCGCGACGGCAGGAGCCTGTGGACGTTTGACAGGTGCGGTGATGTCGATTGCGTCGGCTCCATGCTGGATCCGATTGCGAAATTCGATCCATTGGGAAATCTGGTGGCGCGTTTCGGCGCCGGGATGTTCAACCATCCGCAC
>JASHYD010001053.1 GCA_030043175.1 Xanthobacteraceae bacterium
CTTCGATATAGCGGAGCGTCGGCGGAGACCGGCGATCATTGCACGAATGCCGCTGTCGGGGTCAGTTTGCCATGCCGCTTGACCATGAATGCACGCATGAATGAAGGTGAGCTTGGCGATCGCGGTCGCGGTCAGCACGAATGGGTAGAGATCCGGCAGGCCCATGCTTCGATTCATTGAATTCGCAGCAAAGGTCAGAGGAATCCATGCCTCGAGTAGCCGTTTCATGTCAGCTCTGTGTGCGTCGAAATCGATTCGAGCCTTGAGGGCTTTCGATGGCTTCGGCGCCAGCGCCAAGCCGAAGGAACGAGCAGTCTCGAGCGTATCGACCATATGGAAATAGTGTGCCCAGGTTTCTGCAAAGTCCTCCCACGGATGGGCCGCTGCATAGGCGCTGACAAACTGTTGGCCCCAATCGGCGGGAGCGCCTGACGCATAGTAATGCTGCAGTGCTTGGGTATAGTCGGCCCGCTCGTCGCCAAATATCTTCCGGAATTCATCGAGCTTTGCGGAGCCAGCCACGAGGCGATCCCAGTAGTAATGCGCGATCTCGTGACGAAAATGTCCGAGTAACGTTCTATAGGGCTCCCGCATCTGGCGACGCTGCCGCTCCCGTTCGGCATCATCCGCTTCCGCAAGGTTAATTGTGATCACGCCATTGGCGTGGCCTGTCATCACGGGCGTGGTGTTGGGCGAAAACACGGCGTTATCTGCCAGAAAGTCAAACGCCAATCCGTCCGGGTCCTCCTTTTTGGTCCTAACTGGGAGACGAAGTCTCAGCAGTGTGTAAAACAATCTGTGTTTAGCGATCTCGATGAGCTGCCAGCGCTCTAGGTGCTCAGGTTGGCTTAGATCAGGAATGACGCGGTTGTGGCGACACCCCGCACAAAATTGCTCGGGGCTATCCGCCGACACCAGCCAATTGCAGACGTTGTGTGCGAAGTTCGCGCAATACCGGTAGGTGCTACGAGGTTCTGCTAGAGCGGTCCAGACATTGCCGCAAGGCTTTAGCGCCGTCACGGTCACGCGTCCCGCCAAATACCCGAGAGACAGCGCACAGCTTTCGCAACGCGTGTTCTCGAAATACAGTGGCTGTGCGCAGTTCTGGCACTCGAACAGCTTCATGACAGTCAATCAGTGCGGAGCCGACGATAACCTCGAAAGCGCAGGGCAAAACCCAACATTGTGGCGCCAGCATTGCCCGGCGACCATCGCAAAGATACACAATCGAGGCGGTCGGGATCTATTTTGTCGCAAGCGGCGGAAAAAAGCCCCGTGCGGGTTAATTCGGCTTATTTCCCGCCGTGCTCTTGGCCATGAGCCTTCACCGCGTCTTCCGAGTGGCCCCGGGGCGTGAATAACGTGACTCCATGCAGTTGAACACCTTTCATGGTTTCCTGCCTCATGATGCTTGGCGGCTTCCGCATGGTGACGCGCGGCGTGCGTAAAGTGCCCTGACGCCTTCTTGCAATGCTCGGCAGCCTTCTTCCACATCTGATTTCCTCCGTCGCGCGTTCAAACTGCAACCGCTGTTCGCATCACGCGCGGGCCAACTTAATTTCAAGTCACTGTAGCTACGATGCGAAACACAATCTACCTAACCACGCGCAACCCATTGGGCCCGCTTTTCGATGCATACGGGAACCATCGGTCCACGAAAAGGTTCCCAACCCGCTCAAGCGATATGAACTTTTTCGGCGCAAGAATTTCATAACCCCGGTTGCACCGCAGATTCTCTTCGCGATGGCGCGGGGATCGAGGGCCGCTCCGTTGGGATTACGAAGTTTTCGAAAAAGACCCGCGCCAAATTGAGGCGCGGGTTAGCTTCTCACGGAGGATCGGCCCTTGATAGCGTTGCAAGCAACGTCGTGGCTACGCGTCGAGAACTGCTACTATTTCCATCGTTTTCGGATCGACGATCACGATTTGATCCCCGATCATGAAATATTCAAAACCGCGCCATTCTGGTTCAATTTCCACGATAGTCCGCGGGAGAGTGGCGAACCGCACGGTCCGCGGCACTCGGGTGCCGACTGATACGTTGAAGTCCGGGCTGCTGACACGTGGCGCGTTCCGTTCGTTGACGATCACTTCGTGTATGCGGGTGCGCTTCTCCGGCGTGAGGTTGACGGTTACATTGGATCTCGACCCGGCCGCACCCTGGCCGGTGGTCGCGCGATTCTCCTCCGTGCGGTTAGTTGGCTCTCGTTCCTGTCCGCGCCCACTCTGCTCGGACGAACGATTTGTCCGATCTTCCCCAGGTGCTTGACCGGTCGTTCGGTTTTGCTCCGGTGCACGATTCAGTCGATCCTCCCCCGGCGCCTGTCCGGTCGCACGGTTTTGTTCGTTGCGTTCGGACCTCGGAGGCTGTTCGGCCTTGCCGCGCTCCTGCTCCGAGTTGCGCTCCGTCGGCCGGCTCTGTCGATCCTCGCGGGGAGCCTGCCCAGTCGTCTCGGTGCGGCTCCGGTTTTTTGGTGCCTCGCCACTGCGGCCGTTCGGGGCTTGGTTGTGGACCCCGGGCGTATTCTGCTGTGGTGCGATTTTCTCTGCTGGCGCGCTGCGTTCCTGCTGAGGTACGCGTTCCTGCTGCGCCATAGAAGCGCCCGTTGGAGCCACGAACGCGACGACTGCGCACGTGACCAAAAGGTTGTGTCTGCTCATTTTGTCCTCCGTGGTTTGTTGGACCTCATCGCCAGCATTTAGGCGAGATTCGAATGCCCCTCTGCTCTCTGGCAGAGTGCTATGGTGCTTGAGTAAGCGGGAAAAGTGCCCAAGATCAGTCGGACTTGAATGTCAGTTCCATTTTTGACTGCTGTACCAGTCATCAATGTCCCTGCGAACTTGATCTTTTGCGGTACCATACCGCTGTTGGATCTTGCCTTCGAGTTGGTCCCGACGGCCATTTATAACGTCGAGATCGTCGTCAGTGAGCTTTCCCCACTTCTCCTTGACCTTTCCTTTAATTTGCTTCCAATTTCCCTCGACCCGATTCCAGTCCATGTGTACCTCCGTTGATTTGCTGCCGACACTGGCCGGTAGGCAACACATAGGCTCGACCATGGTTCCTTTCATGCAACCATGACACAGAGTTGTGAAACTGGGTATTGAGCGACTCAGAGCAGCACTTCACGACGCTCGTGATTTGGTAATAACTGGCACTCATCGATACATCCGCGATACGTTTCCAGTCATTCGCGTCAGCTAATTAAGTATCATGCGGTTGATGTTCTGCGACGATGAGTGATCACTTACAATAGTTGTTTCCAAAACTTGTCGGGTACAGTAGTGACGACCCATTCAAATCCGCGCGAGAACACACTCCGGTAATGGCGACAAACGTGACGACTCCAAATAGAGTGAGCGTCATCATCCACAACGCACCGGCTATTTCCTCAAACGCCACCAGAGTGCGCCCGATCAATTGGAAGAGGATCCAGGCCAACACCGCGATGAAAATCAGTCCCGCGACGATCTTCCATGGCGGCAATTCCACCACGACATATCGAACGCATGAATGAGTTGGGACCACGACCACACCCACAGTGCCTCAATCATCCGTAATACCCAGGAAATACCTTGAAGGATCACTTGGAGAAGTTGATGAATTGACTGATTCATGGCTGGCCTCCGATAGGGAACTCTTTTCGCCCAAAAAACGATGCCTCTCGGATTCGCGTGTCTCGATTGCATCATGCTTTCTCGCAAGTACCCCGCATTTGGAGCCCGCGAATCGCGAGTACCATTGCGAACGCTTTGCGAAAGTTGAAACTTCCGTACTCTCCTCCCAGCTCGATCACTGGTGTCAGTTGCGCAGGCTCGGCCCACCGCTGGTGAGGGCCGGTGTTAAAGCGCACGACCGCCGATTCGGCGTAACGAGCGCTTCAGTGGTGCCAAAGCAGAAGTCCGCGCGAGAAATTCATGACAATTCTCCGAATGAGAGAGGAAGCTGCCTTTGATTCGTGGGACGCTCAGCAACAAAGAATCTTAATGTCGGAAACCTAACGCACTTCTTTGTAGTTGGTTCCATGGGCGGAACTGCAAAGGACCTAGCGCTCTGCTCCGTCACTCAGCTAGGACGCAGGCAAAGGTGTCCTTTTCAGCAGCGCAGCACGTCTGAATGGAAAGAGCGTCCGCGAGGCAAGAACCTGCATCGTCCGTCGAAGAGACAGGCGACCCGAGTGTTTGGACGGTCGGCGAGATCGACGCGGAAGGCGAGCTGCGAAGACGATATTTGCTGCACAGGTTTTGGCGCGATGCGCGCGGTTACTGGGGCCGGAGAGGCAGAGGGTCGGCTTGGGCGCTGTCAGGGCTTACACTTCTGACCATTCTCGCCAATCTCGCCGCTTTATATGCGATGAACCTATGGAATCGCGCATTGTTCGACGGATTGGAGAAGCACGACGCAAGCCGCGTGTTGTTTCTGTCGCTTATCTATTTCCCGATCATGGTGGCAAGCGTGTTCTTCAACGTTGTGCAGGTCTATGGGCGCATGACTTTGCAGCGTCGCTGGCGCGCATGGCTTAATGATCACTTGGTCGGACGCTGGCTGACCGGCGGTCATTACTACCATCTCAATCTTGTGAGTGGAGACCATCAAAACCCTGAATTCAGAATTGCTGATGATGTACGAGTGGCGAGCGAATCTCCGGTTGATTTCGCGACCGGCGTAGTCTCAGCCGCACTATCTGCGATTACGTTCATAGCGGTGTTGTGGTCAATTGGTGGTACGTTGGAGTTTTCGCTCGGCGGGTATCATCTCGGCATTCCAGGCTTTTTGGTCGTCGGGGCGGTTGTCTATGCACTCATCGCCAGCGGGTCGATGGTGCTGATCGGCCGTCGATTTGTCTCGGCCTCGGAGGCGAAGAACCAAAGCGAAGCGGAATACCGGTACCTGCTTACCCGCCTTCGGGAGAATGGGGAGAGCATTGCACTCATTGGCGGAGAGGACGAGGAGCGCGCGGGGGTTGATCGGTCGCTCAAAAAAGTGCTGTGCGCCTGGAGAGACATCTGTTTTCAATACATAAGGACGACGATTGTTTCCCAAAGTAGCGGCTATATCGCACCGGTGTTACCGATTATTCTATGTGCGCCTAAATATTTGGATGGGTCTTTGACGCTCGGCCAAGTGATGCAAGCCGCGTCAGCCTTCACAATCGTTCAGGCGGCCTTTAACTGGCTGGTCGACAACTATCCGCGACTTGCGGATTGGACGGCTTCGGCACGCCGTGTGGCCTCACTGATGGTTTCACTGGATGCCTTGGAAGCTGTGGATGGTACTGGCGCGGTCAGCCGCATCGAAATCACGGAAGTCAGCACTGAGGCTGCTCTGAGGCTCGTCAATCTCTCCGTGACTTTGGACGACGGAACGGCCGTTGTCGACGAGGCCGACGTCTCCATAATGCCGGGAGAGCGCGTGCTTATTGCTGGGGAATCGGGCACCGGGAAGAGCACGCTAGTCCGAGCCATTGCCGGACTTTGGCCTTGGGGGGAAGGGAAAATAGAGATACGACGGGGCGCGAAGGTGTTTTTCCTGCCGCAACGGCCGTATATGCCAATCGGGTCGCTGCGCCGCGCCGTGACATATCCTGATCCAGTCGAAAGCAGGACGTCACGCGAGATTGCTGACGTGTTGGAGGATGTCGGCCTCGATCATCTGCTCGAACGTCTCGACGAAGAAGGGTCATGGGACCAGACCCTGTCAGGCGGCGAAAAGCAGCGCCTTGCTTTTGCGCGCATGTTTCTTCAGGGGCCGGACATCGTTGTTCTGGATGAAGCGACGGCAGCAGTCGATCCTCAAAGCCAGGACAGGCTCATGGAAATGCTGGTTCAACGGTCGACTAGGACGACGCTGATCAGCGTCGGACATCGTCCGGAATTGGAATCTTACCATGATCGCAAAATCACGTTGGAGCGCCGGCGCGGCAGCACTCAGCTCGTCAGTGATGTCAGTCTTGTGCCCAAATCCCGCTTGAGGGACGTGGTGTGGAACTGGCTAGCAACGAGAACGCGAGGGCTGCTGTCGTAAGGGTCGGCTATACGGCCGTCCCAGTGGACCAGGACCGCTCAGAGCGCCGGCCCGAATCGAAGCATCAAGTGGCTTGTGCTTGCTGCATTCGAGTGCGTGGGCAGTATTGATGACATCATCGTGAATGTCCGGAACCGGACACAGTGGGCCCGCATTAACGAGCGCTAGGTCCCACTTTTAAAAGCCTGAGGCGGAGCTCCCCTAAAGGTTCTGCCAGTCAACTGCGATCCCGGAACTCGAGGCTAGAATCGCCCGACAATCGCGATCGAGAGGTTACATCCTATTGGGTTGTCACAAGCATGCCTGCATCGATCGACGTCCGCACATTTACCTGGGCTTAGGAGGTATTTATGGATCAGACCAAGGCGCAAGGATCATCGAAGGACGGTGGCTCCGCCGACGGCGTACGGGACTCCGTCGCAAGCTCAATAAACCGGGCTAAGGAAGCAGTGAGTGCGGCGGCGTCAGATGCAACGGAGGCGGGAAGCGATGCTCTCAAAGCGCTACAGAGCGATTTGAGCGAGCTCAAGGAAACCGTCGCTAAACTTATGTCTCGGGCAGGCCACGAGACCGCTAAATCTGCTCGTGAAATCACTGGGCAGGTTAGCACTGCGGCGAGCGACATCGTCGAGAAGGGGGTGAACGTTGCTTCCGCAGCAACTGACCAAGCCAAAACCTTGGCCACGGAGTTGGAGAACACCGCGCGTCGCAACCCGCTTGGTGCTCTCGCCGGCGCGGTGGTTGTCGGGGTTCTGATCGGCATGATGGGGCGGCGCAGCTGATGCTATTCAAACTTCTGAAACTATTTGGAATCGATCTTCCCGCCCGAATGGCAGAGGTTCGCATTGACGTCGAAGAGCGTTTTGACCTTGCGAAGGACAGCGTCGAGCAGGCGGCCCAAACAGCACTCGTCTTGGCGCTGCTGTTTTTTCTTGCCGGCCTGGCGGCGCTCTGCGCTTTCGGCGTCGGCCTGATTGCGCTCTACAGTTGGGTGTCGAGCGATTACGGCGAATTCTATGGACTTGCGTCAATCGGCGGCGTGCTGCTCTTGATTGCAATTATCGTGTTCTCGACCGCGATCAGCAAAGTGAATTCGTGGCGCAACGAAAAAGCCCGCCATGTCGCAGCAAAGAGACGAGACCTTGCTCAAATCCATGCGCAACGGGTTGCGGCTGCAACGAAGGCCCTTGAGGCGCCGAAAATCCCACCACCGCCTGCTCCCCCGCAAACATTGGAAGCGGCCGCTGCGAGTGATTTGATCGAACCCTTGATATGGGCTCTCTCCAGCACGATAAAGCTTCCCACTATGGGAAATCCCTTATCGGAGGAACTTTTCGCCCGTTTGCGAAGCTCTGCGGCGGGCGTTGCCGGTGAGAGCGTTGAGGCGGTCGTTTGCGCCGTCCGCGATGGTCGCCGCCCGCAACAGTTTGCTGCTCTGGGCGGGGCAATGTTTATGGGTTGGTTCCTGGGGCGCTATAGCCGGAGCAAAAATCTACGTTTTTGAACCAAAAATCCTTCTAACGGAGGCGATGATGTCGCTCGGTACGGTGCTGCTGATTATCCTGATCCTGCTTCTGTTGGGAGCCTTGCCCACTTGGCCGTACAGCAGCGGCTGGGGCTACTATCCCTCCAGCGGCCTCGGGTTGGTCGTGCTCCTCCTTGTGATCCTCTTGCTCGCAGGCAGAATTTAGCGTGGAGATCCGACTTCTTGCGAAGCAGTCGTGCCGATGCGCAATAACCTCTTGCCATCCCCCAGCAATCGGCCGGCGCTGGGGTTTCGAGGTAGCCTCAAGGTAAAAACGTGACAGTGCTTTCTGAAATTTGGAAGCTTCTTAGAGAAACGGTTCTTTCCTTTATTGCAGATGAAGCATTGAGCCGGGGGGCCGCGATCGCGTTCTACACGGTCACGTCGATTGCACCGGTCCTGCTAATCGTGATTGCCATTGCGGGGCTCGTGTTCGGTGAGGACGCCGCCGAAAATGCCATTGTCGCGCAGCTGAGCGACCTGATGGGGCCGCAAACCGCCGAAATGTTGCAGAGCGCCGTGGCGAGTGCAGCCAGCAAGTCCTCCGGCACCGTTGCCACAATCATCGGAGTCATCACGTTGATCGTCACCGCGTCCGGCGTATTCGGTGAAATGCAGTGTACGCTGAATGCAATATGGAAGGCTGAACCGAAAAGTATGACTGTATCGCATCTGATCCGTGCTCGTGCTGCCAGCCTAGGCCTCGTCGCTGCACTTGGCCTTCTTCTCATCGTATCACTGGTGGTGAGCGCCGCGCTTACAGCATTCGGCAACTATCTGGACTCCATTCTGCCATTTGGGAGATTGCTTTTCCCAGCAATGAACTTTCTCGTTTCGTTGTTGCCTATCTCCGCTCTATTTGCGGTGATCTATAAAGTATTGCCTGACCGGCACATCGAATGGTCCGACGTCGTCGTCGGTGGTGTCGTTACGGCGGTCTTATTCAATATCGGGAAGTCACTCATTGGCTGGTATATAGGTAGCAGCGCTATCGCATCGAGTTATGGCGCTGCCGGAGCGCTGATCGTCCTCCTCCTCTGGGTTTATTACTCAGTTCAACTGTTCTTGCTCGGAGCGGAATTCACCAGAATCTATGCCAACCGCCATGGTAGCAAGCAAGCAGAACCCGTTGCGGCAGGCTGACATACAACCGATCAGACGAGTAAAAATGGCTTCTACGAGCGCCACGAAAACTCACAGCAAATCTCTCAACAAGAGCTTTAGACCGCGATCGCATTCAATCACGACCCATTGTCGGTGAGGCCCTTCTGGGCGAATAAAGCTCCCCTGCACAAAAAACTGGTGACTGAGTTATAGGAGACATGATCATGTGGCCCGGCAATGCGTCAAGCCCGACCGTGAATGCCGCTGCAGGCCTCATCGTCATCGCCCTTGTAATCTTTGGGCTCTATGTCGGACGCGATTTACTGATCCCGCTCGCGCTGGCCGGAATTCTCAGTTTTATCCTCTTCCCTGTAGTGCGCCGCCTGACTAACTGGGGCATTCCGCAAGGGCTCGCAGTGACGTTAGTGGGGACCGCACTGATCGCAGCTGCGCTGGGCGGCGCTGCCTTCGCGGGGCGCCAAGTTGCCCAACTGCTGGAGGAAGTGCCGCAACACGAGACGAACTTACGCGAAAAGGCGCAGCACGTACATTCGTTGCTCGGAGGCAGTGGGATATGGCAGCGAACCATAGAGACTTTGCGCAACGTCGAGCAAGAAGTTCACGACCCGGAAATGGAGAGCAAACCGCTGAAGATTGAAGTCGCAGCAGATCGGCCTTTGTCAGTTTTCCTGGAATATACACGATCCACGCTTCCGTCTATCGCCACAGCGGGTCTGTCACTTATCATCACGATATTCATGCTGCTCCAATACAGCGAATTGCGCGATCGTGTTGTCCGGTTGATGGGAGTCGCTGAGATCGGCCGTTCGACTCAGGCATTGAACGAGGCAGGTTATGACTTGGCACATTTCCTGCTGCTTCAGACAGGTCTGAATATGTCGTTTGGCGTGTTCATCGGCATTGCATTGTGGCTGATCGGCATTCCGAGTCCGGGGTTGTGGGGGGTAGTAGCTGCGCTGATGCGATTCGTTCCCTATGTGGGCTCGGCGCTCGCCGCGATATTTCCCATTGCACTTGCAGCCATGATCGATCCAGGGTGGTGGATCCTCATAGAAACGGCTGCAGTGTTTATTGGGGGCGATATTGTTGTCGGGCAATTCATCGAGCCGCTTCTATTCGGGTCGCGGACGAGCCTGTCCTCAATAGCGGTGGTATTCGGAGCGGCGTTTTGGACCCTATTGTGGGGGCCGACTGGCCTAGTTCTGGCGGTGCCGTTGACTTTAATGATTGTTGTTTTTGGCCAACACGTTCCTCACCTGGAGTTCCTGCATATTCTGCTGGGAAACGAACCGGTGCTTGAGCCGCACCAGAAACTTTATCGCCAGCTGCTGGCCGGGGACACCATAGAAGCCGCAAAGGACGCGGAGCGCTCGTTAGAGCGGAACGGATATGAAAAATACCTCGACGAAACAGTTATCGAGTGTCTGCAGATGGCGTCTATTGATCGCCAACGCGGGGTGCTGGGCAAAGAGCAGTTGGAGGATCTCAACACTGTTCTGCCGGAGTACATTGCCCAGATCAGGGAATTGCTAGATTTCAAGCATGAGCAGCGGGCCGCTAAGATCGGACACGGCGAAACAGCTCCGCCGATCAAAGCTGCAACGGCCGTCGTTATAGCAGGACGCGGCATCATCGATCACGCCGCGGCGGAGCTCATTGCGGATGCGATTCGTTCCGAACTCGGGATCTCGACACAATGCCCGTCCCTGGGCGGATTGACGGGAATCAGCGCTGCCGCGAGAGGCGCGCACGACTCGGAAACCGATATAGTAGTTCTAGTTTCGGTAGGCGAGGTCACGGGACCACAGCTGGATCTGCTGGTCAGTCGAGTGAAACGTGTATTCGAGGGATCAGCCATTGCGATTGGATATTGGGGCGGGTCGAAAAATGCGGTATCGCTTCGGAAGGCGCCCGACGGAGGCCTCATCTTTCCGGCAGACACGGTAGATGCTCTTGTGCACACCGTCGGCCGCATTGCCGACGAGCGAATGACGAATCCGCGCCGACCGCCTCCACTTAAATTAGTGTGATAGGCAGTACTTGGAGAACGGGTGGCGCTGACTCACCAGTTGATGGTTCTCAGCGCAGATAGTTCGCTTGATCGTGGCAGCAAGGTTGCCGCATCGCCGCTATTGTAGCCAGCGTCACGTCCTGCGCGCCTTGGCCGGTCGGTCGTTTGCGTTGGGAGATCGTAGAACGCTTTCGGCGCGTGCGGAGATACTCGATCGCCGCTCGTTGCGGAGCGTTCGACTGAGTCGACGCATGAAATGGATCGCCGATGCCACCTGCGAGGGCAACAGGAACGAGGTGACACCTCGCGCTCGCGATGCTGAGGCTTACCTGCAATGCCTAGAGCGGATTCCGGTCATGTTTGTTAACAAGCGTAGCCAGCGTGGCTCAGAAA
>JASHYD010001054.1 GCA_030043175.1 Xanthobacteraceae bacterium
CTCTGGGACTGGATACAGCCGAGGGCAAACATGAATCCGCGAGCCGCGTTGCACCAGTCCGCGCCGAGCGCCATGGCGCGGGCGATGTCGAAGGCGGAGACGATCTTGCCACTGGCCCCGAGCTTAATGCGGTCGCGCGCATTGATGCCGATGAGCGCGTTGTGAACGAAATTCAGCCCTTCCCGCATGGGCATGCCGAGATGATCAATGAACTCCAGCGGCGCTGCGCCGGTGCCGCCTTCCTTGCCGTCGACGACGATGAAATCCGGGTAGATGCCAGTTTGCACCATAGCCTTGCAAACCGCGAGGAATTCCCACGGTTGGCTGACGCAGAGTTTAAATCCGGCCGGCTTGCCTCCCGACAGCCGCCGCATCTCGGCGATGAACTCCATCATTCCAATCGGCGTCGCGAAACACGAATGACTGGACGGCGATATGCAGTCTTGCCCCATCGGCACGCCGCGGGTTCGCGAAATCTCCGCCGAGACCTTGGCGGCCGGCAACACGCCGCCATGGCCCGGCTTCGCGCCCTGGCTGATTTTCAGTTCGACCATCTTGACCTGGTCGAGCGCGGCGGTCTCGGCGAAGCGCTCTGATGAAAATGTGCCGTCGATGTTGCGGGCACCGAAATATCCTGAGCCGATCTCCCAAATGATATCCCCACCATTCTCGCGGTGGTAGGGGGAAAACCCGCCTTCCCCTGTATCATGGGCGAAATCACCAGCCTTGGCGCCCTTGTTGAGAGCGCGAATGGCGTTCCGGCTCAAGGCGCCGAAGCTCATCGCCGAAATGTTGAATATCGATGCATCATACGGCCTCGGACAATCTGGCCCGCCGACCTTGACGCGGAACGGCGCGGTTGCGAGCGGCCGTGGCATTATCGAGTGACGGACCCACTCGAATCCTTCAGCATAGACGTCGTACTGGGTTCCGAACGGACGCTTGTCGAGTACCAGCTTGGCGCGCTGATAGACCACCGCCCGCTTGTCGCGGCTGAACGGGGTGCCATCCTTCTCGCCCTCGAAGAAATACTGGCGCATCTCAGGTCGTATGTCTTCGAGCAGGAAGCGCAGATGGGCCGAGATAGGATAATTGCGCAGCACCGCGTGGCGCGTCTGGATCAGATCGTGGGTGCCGAGAATTGTCAGCCCGACAAACATCGCCAGCGGAACAATCGCAAGGTCGAACGTAGGCGGATAGGCTATGACGGTGAGCAGCAGAGTGCAGGTAAGTAGAATGCTCAGCGTGTAAACGACAAAGCGAGGTGTGAATGCCAGACGAAGAATGTGCATGAATGACCCCTCCATCGGCGCCGAAGGGCTCAGAGTGCTGCGATCGCGGGCCGATTTCTCGATTCTATGTTGTTCTCACTACAGCACAGTGAAACGATCGCAATGTCTGATCGCAAGTCTTTAGCAGTGCCAGATGGCTGGCACGCAATGAACAATCGGTCTTCTCGCTGCGGATTCTATTCTTCGCCAGATTTGACGGCGCTGGCGGTGGCAATTCGGCCGACTTGGTCTGCTCCGCCAAAAGCAGGTCATCGGAATGTCTGCTGGGCATTTGCTAAACTTCGCCATCGCGGCCATGCGCTGCCGCCGTCAATCACATCACGACCAGTATGCCTCAGACACCTGCCAACCTGCACCGATGCGAAAGTCGGCAGCCCTACGTCATGCGAGAACCGCTCGACGTCGAAATGTCGAAATAGAATGGTATTGTCACTCGTCTTCGTCGCTCGGACGTCGATTTCGAGGAGCGTACCCAATGAACGGCGCTGAACTGCTCGTATCCGCACTTGAGAACGAGGGCGTGCAGCAGATTTTCGGGATTCCCGGTGAGGAGAATCTCGATCTCGTCGACGTACTCCGGCGCTCGACCATCAAGCTCGTGCTGACCCGCCACGAACAGGCGGCAGCCTTCATGGCGGCGACGCATGGGCGGCTCACGGGCGAGGCCGGTGTCTGTCTATCCACGCTTGGTCCGGGCGCGCTCAATCTCGCGACCGGCGCCGGCTATGCTTTGCTCGGCGCAATGCCCATGATCATGATCACGGGCCAGAAGGGTATCTTGAGCCGGAAACAGGCACGGTTCCAGATCGTGGACATCGTCTCCATGATGACACCGCTAACAAAGATGGCCCATCAGATCGCCAGCGCAGCAACCATTCCCTCGATCGTGCGGGAGGCGTTCCGGGTGGCGCAGCAGGAGAGGCCGGGGCCGGTCCATCTTGAGTTGCCGGAAGATATCGCTCGTGCGGCCGCGCCGGCGATCCCGCCCGTTCCGGCCCACCCGATCGACCGACCGATCGCATCGCATTCAGCGTTGGATCGTGCGGCCGAGCTGATCCTTAAGGCCGAGCGACCGCTGGTCATGCTGGGAGCCGTCGCTAGCCGTCCAAACCTTGCCGACCCATTGTCTAAGTTCATGAAGCGGGTGCAGATCCCGTTCTTCAATACGCAGATGGGTAAAGGGTCGATCTCTGGCGGGTCCGGGCTTTACATGGGCACGGCGGCGCTATCCGAGCGGGACTATGTGCATTGGGCAATCGATCGCGCAGATCTGGTCATTGCGATAGGTCACGATACCGTCGAGAAGCCGCCCTTCCTGATGGGGCCGAACGGTCCGATTGTTTTGCATGTGGGTTATCTTCCGGCGACCGTCGAGGAAGTCTACGCCCCGCATGCGGAGCTGGTGGGTGATGTAGCACAGAGCCTAGGGCTTCTCGCTGACCGTCTGGAGGGCAGGCTCCCCAAGGCGGGCGCACTCCTTGCGCTTCGCGAGAAGATTCTCGCGCGCATCGCCGACCGGGCGGAAGAGAGCCGCTATCCGCTGACGCCGCAGCGCCTCGTGCATGACGTGCGGCAAGTGATGCCGGAGGACGGGATCGTTTGCCTGGACAATGGCATGTACAAAATCTGGTTCGCCCGCAACTACCGCACCCATGTGGCGAACACGCTTCTGCTCGACAATGCTCTCGCAACGATGGGTGCGGGCCTGCCCTCGGCCATCATGGCTGCGTTGCTCCATCCAAAGCGTCGCGTGATGGCAGTGTGCGGCGATGGCGGGTTCATGATGAACTCGCAGGAGCTGGAGACGGCGGTACGCCTTGGGCTTGATCTCGTCGTGCTCATCGTGCAGGACCATTCTTACGGGATGATCCGGTGGAAGCAGGCGGTCGACGGGTATCCGGATTTTGGCTTGACCTTCGGCAACCCAGACTTCGTCGCCTATGCGGCGGCCTACGGCGCCAACGGCAGCTGGGTGGAGAGCGCAGATGATTTGGCGCCGACGCTCGAAGCAGCGTTCACCCGCGGCGGCGTTCAGCTCGTTACCGTGCCCATCGACTATTCGGAGAACCTGCGGGTCCTGGTCGAGGAGCTGCGCGATCAGGCGTGATGAACGAACCAGGCTATGGCCGCGACAATTCCGGATGGATTCGGTCTCATCGAAAAATGAATTTGTCCTACTGTGTCGCCGCGCCGATCGTGGCTATAGATGATGCCAGTAGTGGCGGAGGTGGATTGGTATGGGGCCCTCGCTCGCGGAGCTGCTTCATGATTGGCACGATTTTTATATCCTCGTCGGCACGGCGTCGGCCACGCTGGTCGGCCTGATGTTCGTTGCAGTGTCGATCGGCACGGCGATCTTCAACGAAGATCACAGTGCCGCAATGGCGGCATTCATCACGCCCACCGTGACGCACTTTGCCGCCACGTTGTTCGGCTGTTTGCTGGTCACCATACCGACCCACAGCTGGCACACCCTTGGAGCGCTGCTTGGAGCTGGGGCGCTTGTTGGCTCGATCTACTGCGGGGGGCTCGTGGTCCAGATTATCATCAACCACAAATTCAACGTCGATCGCATCGACCGGCTGTTCTACGCGCTCCTGCCGCTTGTGGGATATCTGCTCGGCCTGATAGCGGCGGTCCTGCTCGTCATGCAGGCCGCCGCGAGCGCCAACCTGATCGCTGCAGCGGTGTTGACATTGCTTCTCGCCGCTATTCGCAACGCCTGGGACATGATGGTTTGGATCGTGATTAAGACGCCGTCGGGCGAGATGCCTCCGCCGTAGCAAAAATATCTTCAAACACCGCTCTAATGGCCGGGCATGCTACCGCGCACCAAGGCCGAAATACGTGACGATAATTCATTATACAATATTATGGGGGAATGCGGGGCCCCGGCTGCCTTCTCCAATCAGCTCGCGAGAAAGGCCGGGTCTGTGCCTGCTGACGGCGCGCATCCTGCCCGCTTGCCAGACTGCACAGCGCAGAACACGCCCCCGTAGCCGGGGCGTTGGATTATTGCGTGGCCTTTATAGTCATGACCTCTGCAGCCCCGGAGCGTGGGTGTTCCTCCGCTTCAGCGAGCGCGCTGTAGTATTCTGCCATCTGGAAGTAGTGATTTTCCATTTGGATTGAAAAGCTAAACGCCGCCAGTCGTCTGAACTCCTCCGCCAATCCGCGGTAATGCTCTGCTTGGCTCAATGATTTCAGCATGATTGCCCCCCAAAGAACACACGGTGACCGATAGGCAAAGGAAGCCGTCGGGAGTGCCGCGACGAGTCAACCGGACAAGCCTGCAAAAGTTCCGTCTCACGAACCATTGCCCTCGCGATCTCGCGATCAGTGATGGCGGTGAGGGAGACGCGGCTATGCCGAGTTCGTTGACCGCGGGACGAGCGATGCCGTCAGGCATTCACGTCGCCGCGCCAAAATGGGCGACAAACTACCGTAACTCGCGGTTCGGAGTAGCTCACGATGCTGTCGATAACTTTGTGGACGACCGACAATAACCCCTTATTGCAAATCATTTTTTCGGACTACCAGCGCCGAAAATCGGCGATCTGACATACCCTTCCGTCAAGACAGGTATCTACCTCTTGCTCGCTCCCTGCGAGTTAAGGTCCCGCCCCCCTCCGAGCCCCGATCGCCCGGGGGTCGGGGCGCTCGAATTTAGCCAACGTCAACCGTCGCAGCTTAGATCTTCATTGACGCGGCAAAAGCCAGAGCCACTTTCCGAGCGTGCTTTTCGACTTGTGCGTCGTCATAGCCGCTTAGATCGATGCCGTGCAAGCCGCGGCCATGGTCGGGATGTGTCTCGCTGCCGGCTACATCACCGCGTTCGGCGCGGGGCTGGTCTGGCCCCGGGGCTGATGCTCTCGCGGCAGCTCAGGGGAGAGGCACCTAACGCCGGAGCCGCCTATCCGATTCATTTGACTCAAGAATTTAGGTCGTGTCATTATTGAAAATGGTGAACTTATAATGTGATTTTGCAATATCACATTTGT
>JASHYD010001055.1 GCA_030043175.1 Xanthobacteraceae bacterium
TTATCGGTGACATCCTCTGGTAGATCGTGATTGGAGTAAAATTCAACGCTGGCCTCTTCGTCAGAAAATTCAAACCCAAGTTTGAAGGTATCTGGGCTAGAGCCCTTGATCTCGACGACGACGCGAAACTGCATTGCCATTTGACATTCCTTCTGTCTGTCGTGCGCAAATCGCACGCTTCGCTGTCCGCGTTCAGCGCCATCTCGGTGACATAATCCGACGGCCTTTAGCGACTGCACTGGCACGTTCCGCCTTCGGGGCTGCTAGACTTGGGATGCGCCGTCAGTTGAGACGCTCTCCATCGTGCTCGTCCTGACGTAGCATGCGGACCACCTCGTGGGCGAAAGTTCGGAAGACGTTTTCCGAAAGTTTGTTCGTTTGGACAGCATGAAGCAGGTACCAAAAGGCAAAGCCAAGCACAGCGGTTAAATTCGGCATGTCTTCCGGGTGTTCCGGCTTCCGATTCGCCGCGACAGCTTGCGCGTAGTTGGCGAACCAGCGAAAGTTGTCATCCTTCTTTTCGTTTAGGTATTGGATAGTGAGAATACGGGTGTCTGGCGACACGGAGAGCATGACGTTCTCGATCACGACTAGAGTCAGCCAGACAGCGGCTTCCATTTCTGGCGTCTTCTCTTTTCGGTAGGCGTTGATTTCACCCTTTAGCGGAGAGGTAAGGCTCTTAAGGCAAGGCATCAGCATCAAGATAGCGTGAATGTGAGTGGTCACCTCGTTGCGATACTTCCTGCCGTTGAACAAGCCAAACATGGGAGCAACTCCCTTGTCGCTGGGCTGGTGCGGACGCGACACGGTATCGAGCTTGGGATCACCGCCTCGCCGAAGCCGCCGCGGCGAGCGCAATAGCCCAGGGAATCGCACGTTAACAGGGTCTAGACGTGTGCGATAGCATCGGTGGAGGGCCCCCCGCGATCAGACCAGCGGCAATCTTTTGCAAACCCACGGCGCGCGAGCGCACGTCTCCGAGCCGCTCATAGACCGGAAGCTCCTCGTCGCGGCGGAACTGCAACGCCTCATGTGCACCGAAGCATCGCGGCTGGAGCGTTTGCCGGGTGGGACTTTCACCCACTGGAAAGCGCCGGCTTGTGCGTTGGTCGCTCGCGATTTTCCTGAGCCGCCTCTTGCTTTGCGAGCACAATCGTTTCGACGACCGAGTGCAAGGGTGTCGGTTGCATCGCCAGGCGCCGCCTCAGTCCGGTTTCGAGGCGGTCGGCGAACGCTTGAAACGCGTCGGCGTCGCCGGCACGCACCCGCGCGAGAGCGGATGCCAACGTTGGCACAAAGATAGTGCGGAAGAACGGTGCGCGCTTGGTCGCCAAAGCCTCGCGGTCTCCATTATGCTCATAGTCGGTCCATGCGGCGTCCAGGAGCGTTGAGGTATCGCTATGTTCTACGGTCAGGCCGTGGAATCGGCCATCATTCTTGAATGGCGCAAGTAGCTCCCGTTTCCGACGCGGCCAGACCCCGAGCACCATGCGAGCGCGCTCGGCGGCCGTGATCGCACCTTGCTCGACCATCTCAGCGAGAACCTCGTTCGCGTGATCCATGATCCCTTCGAACCCGGTCGCCCCGTTTTCATGAACGCCGGGCACGACGACAATCAGGCGCCCGCCGGGTCGCAATTCCGCTGCCCGCAACGAGAGGAAAGCTTCCCAATCCTGCGCCCCTTGGCGATCGAATTCGGCGCGGACCGCTCCCGTGCTTGCGAATACAAAAAAATGATCCGGAATCAGCCTTGGAACGCGGCTCACCCACATGGCTGCGAACGAACTCCACCCGATATCGACAAAATTGGACGGTAGCACGGTGCCATAGAACGACCTGCCGATCGCGCACGGAAATACGTTCGGGTCGCCCACGCCATATCTGTGTGGATCAGTGTCGAGCACCTCAAAAAGCGAGTTGAAGACGTTCGACGGCCGGTCGATGTGGCAGACGACGATCGGTCGATCCTGGCCAAGGCGTCTGCGCAGCGCTCTGACTGCGAGGCCCATTGGAGGGAGCGAATTCTTCCCCTGAGATGACCCATAGTCGGCGATGATGATCGGCCGATCTGCAGTGTCGAACGCCAGGGTTTCGACCACTCGCTTGATGCACGGCAGCGCCAGAGCGATCCCTTCTGCAGGGAGCCTGGCATGCCGGTTGTAGGCACCTTTTCCTTCCATGGCGCTGGCGGCGAAATTTGGTTCGCTCGACATATCGTAAACCTTTCGCCAGATTCGGACGAGGCCGAACGCCCAATTTCGGTAAGCATCCGGCCCAACCAATCGCTATGCAGGATACGCCGCCACGGCAGAGCCCGCTTTCAGAGCGTCTTACCTTGTCCTTACGGTTCCCGCGTTTTTTCATCAGGCATTTATGTGCTAGCTTCCGGACACCCGCGGCAGCTTGACGGATTTGACGCCTAAATTGCTCTACCGGTTTGAAAAATGCGCAATTGACACGGCTCGCCGCGAGCTGCGCCGTGGGGCCGAACTGACTCCTCTTGAGCCGAAAGTCTTCGATCTTCTGGTCTATTTGATCGAGCAGCGCGAGCGCGTCGTCAGCAAGGATGATCTGCTTGCAGCGTTGTGGGATGGGCGCACCGTGTCGGAGTCGGCACTGAGCACCATCATTAATGCGGCGCGATCCGCGATCGGTGACAGTGGCGAGGAACAGCGTCTGATCAAGACCCTGCCACGCAAGGGGGTACGGTTTATAGGCGACGTGCGCGAGGAGCAGGCACAAACTGTCTCCGCAGTGGCCGATATGGTCACCAGACCGCTAAAGCCGCTGTTTCCGCTTCCCGACCGCCCCTCCATCGCCGTCCTGCCGTTCGCCAACATGAGCGGCGATCCCGAACGAGACTATTTCGCCGATGGCATGGCCGAGGAGATCATTACGGCGCTGTCGCACTGCGCCAGGTTGTTCGTGATCGCCAGAAATTCGTCGTTCACGTAGGCAGGACCGTAGACGTGCGCCAGGTCGGGCGCGAACTCGGCGTGCGCTATGTGATCGAGGGCAGCGTTCGCCGCAGCGGCAATCGCCTGCGCTTCACTGGCCAGCTCGTCGACGCCACGACGGCGGCCCACATCTGGGCGGATCGCTTCGACGGCGAATTGAGCGGCGTATTCGAACCGCAGGATCAGTTCACCGAAAGCGTGGTTGCGGCGATCGGACCGCAACTTCAACTCGCCGAGATCGAACGCTTGAGACATAAACCTGCGGCTCATCTTGATGCCTATGACCTGCTGTTGCGCGCGCAACAACTCGAACATGAATTCACGCCCGACAGCCTTGTCGCCGCGGTCGAAACGTAAAGCGGGCGCTTACCATCGATCCGTCGTGTGCGTCGGCAATGGCGTTGGGGGCCCTTTGTTGCATCGAGCGTGTCGTGCAGGTCTGGGCGCAGAATATGACCGCTGAGAGCATTGAGGGGGCTCGCTTGGCCGCGCGCGCAGTCGAATTTGGTCAGGGCGACGGCAATGTGCTCTGGATGAGTGCCTACGTCGTTTGGCACCTCGCCACGGATACCGCACGGGCAAAGGAACTCGCCGATCGTTCGCTTGCGATCAACCCCAATTCTGCCATGGCATTGACGACCCTGGCATAGATTGAAACAACCAACGCGAATCCGACGAAAGGATTGGAGTTGTTTCGGCGGGCGGAGCGTCTCAGTCCCCGCGATCCGCGAGGATGGTTCATCTCTACTGGCCTGGCGGCGGCACATTTCTACGAAGGCCGTTTTGACGAGGCCGCATTGTGGGCGCAGAGGGCGCTGAACCATAATCCACGTTTCGCGGTGGGCTTGCGAATGCTCGCCGCGACTCTCGGGAGACAGGGAGAGGCAGATAAGGCCGCCGCCGTGATGCGGGAACTCCTCTATATCGAACCAGAGCTTACACTCACTAAGCTCCGCGCCCGACTGATGTTCTTGAACGATTGGTGCTGGAGCCGTTACTCCGACGGCCTGCGACGCGCAGGGCTGCCCGAATAGCCAGAGGGATCGCCTGAAACAGACCGACGATATATGCATATTGCGGGCGGCAATACTTCGTCCACGCTTGTTGCGGCGCGATAGGCGGCTCTTGGCCCAAGGCTGACGCGTTGGACGACGCGATAGGTCGGCAGCTGGCTAGGGTGCACCGGTCGACACCGCGGAAGGGTGCCCTCGATCCGGGTGGAGGTTAGGTCTTCGTCGCATACGGTAGCAGTACATACCCAATATAGATGATCGCGCAGATCGGGACCGCCCACGTGAGGGGCCGCCACGGGATGCGATCTAACAGCTTGTCCGGAATGAGCGCCGCGAGCGCCGTCACCAGGCCTGCTCCCAGCGCCGAAGTGATGACGAACCCGTACCAGTACATAGCAGGCGAGCCGCCGCCGAGCGGCGCTGCTTTACCGAATTGCCAAATGCCCTGAATCGGATGGTAGGTCGCGGCCGTCCAGTTATAGTCCATTGTCGGCCCGTAGATGATGGCGAATGCAATGGCGAAAATCGCCGCAAGACGCTCTGCTCTCGTCATGATCCGAATCCCCGAATGTTGTTGATGATGTGACCGGTGAGGAAGGCCCACCACACGGCAACCGCAATCACGCTGGTTACCAGCATGCGCGCCACACGATTAGCTTCTGACGGCTTATGCCAAAAAAGCCAATAGACGGGCAGGAGCGCCAGCGCCAAGGCCAGCAGATGTTCTTTCATTTCGAACATCCCCTCGGGCTTGAAATCCCGATACTCCTGCAGGACCGTCCGCACATTGATCCGATAGGTCGGATAGATGATCGTGCCGAGCGCAAACGTCACAACGAATAAGACGATGACCGCATTGGTGTAGCTCATTCCGTTGACGCCGCGCACGGACTGGAAGAAGCCGCTTCCTTTCTTGGTGACGGGCCATGCGGCGCCAACTGCCTGGTGTGTGATCGCACCGATCAAAAAGACCGCGAGTATGCCATGAATGATGAGTAGTGTTGACCA
>JASHYD010001056.1 GCA_030043175.1 Xanthobacteraceae bacterium
CAAAGCTCCGCAATGACGTCAGCCGAGACCTTCCGGTCCCACACGCCGATCACGCGATCATGCGGATATTGCCAGAGAGCCGCTTGCGTCAATTCAGCGGCGCTCAGCCGGCGCTGAGGGTCCGACGATATCAGCGCTGGGTCGGGGGAGAAAAAGCGGTACAGCTCGTGCTCGAACAGAACGACGCAGCCGCTGAGGCTCACCAAACAGATATAGACGACGACTGCAGCGCCCACCCCAAGGTGTAGCTCGAGAAGGGATCGGCGAACTCGCCACAACCGTGGACCGGAGCGGTTCGAGTCCCGGGTAGAAGAGGTCCCACAAAACGCCTTTGCCACCGAGCCTCCCCTCCTCGCGCCGGCCACTCTCAGCAAGAGATATCACGTCCCGCTGGCGTCTGTGTGCATTTCGACTCGGGAAATCCCCCTTTCGTCGGCTTGTTCAGCGATGCTGATTGCGGCGGCACGTAATGATAAGCGATAGGGGACTATACTATTTTGGCCATGTTGCCTTGCTGCGATATTATATTCGATAAAACCTGCGCGACCGATTCGACGCTGGAGCTGTGTCACGTCCTTACAAGCGCTCGAACCTCGATGTCGACCATATGGAAATCGCTGCTGCCAGATTAGAGTGCCTCCGCGCTGCGGCGGTCGCGTCCACCTCAGCGCGAACCGCCACAGGCAACCCAACTTGAGAACCGTAAAGAGGCGACCTCAAAAGGCTCAAATCGAGAGCCCCAACAATCTCATCGGGGATGTTTCAACACCATCGCTGGAGCTGACGCGGAGCCAAGCCCACTGGGCGGCTGCTCGCCAGCAAGTCGCGGGCGCCAATTAGAAGTTGCTCGTCCTCGGCCGCGCCTTTCAGCCGGCAAATGTGAACGGGATCATTCGCACCGGCTGCCGCAGCAGAGCGCATGGGGTGACGGAGGGTGGCAGCAAGGTGGTTAAGGTCATGCGGCTCGACAATCACGGTCTGCGGACAGAGGCGCGGGACAAAGATGCAATCGACGACCTCCTCGTTCAGCCTGATTTAATCGATGCCGATTTAAGGACGTGGCGAACTAACCGCAGCGGCGGCTCAATCGCACGCTGACGCACGAGCCTTCGCGAGTGGTCGTTGAGGGCGATCGCAGCCTGTTTTCGAACAAGCGCACAGGCGCTAGGATGATTGACCGTCAGTTGAAGGAGATTAGCGAATGAGAAGGCACTTAGCGGCGGCCCTGTGCTCGGCAGCCTTGGGAGTAATCGCGGTATCCGCATCTTCGCTCGCCATCGCTCAACAAAAAACCGCAAAGGCTTGCGTCAAGGGAGGGCAGGCCGACAAAGCCGCAAATCAGGCCAATAGAATCACCCAACTGGCTCGATGTGGTGCCGCCTCCAGCAAAGGGGCTGGCGATCCGCAGGTCCGCTCCTCGATCAAAGATGTTATGGCATCCATCATCGATCCATCCGCGGACGTACTTTGGGGAGCGGCAGGGGCGATTATCGATCAGCAAGGTGTTCAGGATATGTCTCCGAAAACGCCGGAGGAGTGGCTCAATGTGCGTCATGCCGCTGTTCGCATCATCGAGGGGGCAAACTTGCTGATGATGCCGGGTCGCGAAGCCGCTCCGGCCGGAAGCAAATCAGACGCCCCGGGGGTAGAGTTAGAGCCCCCCGAGATAACCGCGCTTGTAAAGAAGCAACGAAAGAGTTTTGATGCCTTCGCCAAGGCATTGCAGGATCTTGGTTTAGAAGCGTTGCGCACGAGTGAGGCCAAAAACGTCTCCTTACTAGAGGACGTCGGGGGTAGAATGGAGAATGTTTGCGAGAGTTGCCATCAGACATTCTGGTATCCACTGGAGAAGCCCGCCTCTCGCCGCAAATAGAGCGCCCGCGCGCAGCAACTCCTGTGCGACAAGGAAACTTTCCGGCAATGGTGAAGCGCGCTGCCTGATGGCGCGCTCACCAGCAATGCCAGTCGGCATCCGACGAAACAATGGACAACGAAACAATTCGTAAGTTATTGCTGTAGCTGGTCAATTCTGAATGCCGTGACACCCGTAAGGATTGCACCATCGACCATTCCGCTACCAAAAAAGCCGGCTCGACGAGGTCACGCTCTATCAGCGCGACGAGATCACCAAGGACTCGGCCTGAAGAAAATCCTGTGCCGTCGAAGATTGGATCGCGCTTCGGGGCGTCGCCCCTTCAAACGCGTCATTAAAATTAAATCGCTCACGCCGGCGAAAGCAGATCGTTCACGATCCAGCAGCGAGCGGCCGCCATCAAGCAATAGATGCGCCACGGCGCTTAAAAGCAATAGCGCAAGGCGGCGCCCGGCACCGCCTTGCGCCAGGGGCTCTTAATTTAGCCCAACGCCTTCTTCACCCGATCCGGCGACATCGGGGTCTCGCGCAGACGCACGCCGGTGAGTTGTGCAACCGCATTGGCGATCGCCGGCGCGACCAGCGGCGTCGCCATCTGGCCGACGCCAGTGGGATGGTTGTCGGTCGCCACCACCTCGATGATCATCTGCGGGATCTCGTTCAAGCGCGGCACATGATAGTCATAGAAGTTTGACTCCTGCACCGCGCCGTCATCGATCGTGATCCGCTCGAACAGCGCGAATCCAAGCCCGTAGACGATGCTGCTCTCGGTCTGCAAAACGATGTTGTCGGGTTGGACCGCGATGCCGGGATCGAGCGCCACCCACACATTCGCAACCCGCACCACACCGGTTCTGCGATCGACCGACGCCTCGGCCACCAGTGCGATCTGCGTGCCCGAATAGTTCATGTAGGCAAAGCCAAGCGCGCTGCCGTCCCGTTTCCTGCCCCAGTCGGCCATGTGGACGACCCGGTCAATGATATTAAGCGCGCGCGGAGCAGTACTGACCAGATCGCGCCGGAACGCCGCCGGATCAACGTCGCGCTTGCGCGCAAGCTCGTCGATAAACGATTCGATCGCAAAGATATTGGTCAGATGCGAGATGCCGCGCAGGCTCGACGTGCGCAGGCCGCTTTCTCGCGGCACGGCCTCGCCCAGCCGGTTGGGGATCGCGTAGTAGGGCGCGTCGATACCGACAAACGAGATCACGTCGCGGCCCCTCGAGCGCTCGTAGCGTACCGGGTCCTGAAACGCCGTGACCTCGTCGCACGCCTTGCGGTGATGGAAGGTGATCAGCTTGCCGGCGGCATCGAACCCGGCCCGCAGGTAGTGCACAGACAGCGGATTGAAGCGCCCATTGTGAACGTCATCCTCTCGCGTCCACATCATCTTGACGGGCCTCTTGACGGCGTTCGACAGCACGACGGCATCATGGACATATTCCTCGTCGCGGTGA
>JASHYD010001057.1 GCA_030043175.1 Xanthobacteraceae bacterium
TAAGCGCAATCCAGATCGCTGCCCGACCCATCCTGGCGCTTTGCTGAGAGAGGACGTGATCCCGGCGACAGGCAAGACCAAAGCCGAGATTGCCCGGCTTCTCGGCATTTCACGGCAGCATCTCTACGACGTTTTGCGCGAGCGCAAGCCGGTCTCTCCGGCGGTTGCGGTTCGACTCGGCAAATTGTTTGGCGACGGCGCCTGGGTCTGGGTACGCATGCAGGCGGCTTACGATACCTGGCACGCGGAACGCGAAGAGGATGTGAGCGGCATTCCCACGCTTCGTCCCAGAGCCGCATAAGCGCGAGCGCCGTGGTGACGCCGCAACGGCGCCAAGCATAGGCCTATCACTTGCCGTAATTGGCACCCCGCGTATCCGCGGACGGCTTTGTCGTGAAAAATCGCACAGTGGCGTGCAGCGGCCGATGAAGATGGGCACTATTGCTTCGCCATCACCCTATGATCTCGGCGCCCGCGGCACGCCCATGCACAGCGGCGACAGCCTGCGATTTTTGCGGTACGCCTCCGCCGGCCGCTGTCCACAGCCGCGCGCGCTCGCCCACGCCGGAGTTGAACGCCCATTCCGCTGCGCTAAGCTCGATTCGCTCAGGCGATCGATTCGCGGGCTTCGCCTGCCGCCGAAGCCAGTGGGGCTTGCATGACGCGTGGTTCTTCGGCGCAAGCGGTGTTTCCCTTCCCCGATCAAGCGGAGGAGCTGCCGCGCGGTGATCGGCAGGGTAGCGCGTCCGGATGGGAGGGCGTCCTGCTCGCTGCGTTCGCCGATCCTGAGCGCTCTGGCGGATTTCTGCTGCAGGCCGAGGAGGCTGTGCGCGCGCAGCCGGCCGACGGCCACATTTTGTTGCTGGCTGCCACGGCGGCACTTCTCGATGGGCAGCCTGCGCGTGCCGAGATCTTTCTCAAGCGCTTCTCGAAGCGCTACGTCGCAGTCGCGAGCAGCCATCTGCTGCGTGCGCTTGCGCTCGCCCAGGCGGGCAAGCTCAAGTTCGCGCGCTCGGTGCTGGAGGCGAACAGTCTCGCGAGCCCGTTCGACGGGCTCCGCAATTTTCCAGGCGGCCCGCGACGCCTAGCATGGCTCTCCCGAGAATACGATCGCATCTTCGAACGCGGCAAGGCTTCCCCGCGTAAGCGCGCGGCCGCCGACGTCCCGCCTAAGGTCAAGGCCCCCAACAAGGCCAAGCCGAGCGCTGTGCGTGAGGAGCGCGCGCCGGTCGCCGCTCTACAAGCGCCGCCCGCACCGCCCCTACCGCTGACTGACATCGAGATTCCTTTCAGCATGGAGCTGAATCTCGCGCCGTTGTGGACGGCGGCGCAGAACGCGCCGGACCGCGACGGCGGCTGGTGGGGCTTGCGGGAGCGATTTGCCCATCTCGGCCTCGCACAGGGGTTTGACGAGTTGCTCTGTCTGCCGCACCTGCGCGACATCGAAATCTTCTGGTATCAGATCGAGACCGTGCGCAAGGTGCTCAAGCAGTTTCGCGGGCGCGTGCTCTTGGCGGACGAGGTCGGCCTCGGCAAGACGATCGAGGCCGGCATGGTGGTCAAGGAGTACCTGCTGCGCGGCATGGTGGACAGCGTGCTCGTGCTGACCCCGCCCTCGCTGGTCGGGCAGTGGCAGGAGGAGCTCGAGGCCAAGTTCGACATCCCCTGCGCGACCACCCGCGACGCGTTGCTGCGCAGCGATCCGGAACGGTTCTGGACGCAGAACTGCCTGATCGCCTCGCTCGCGCTGGCACGTCGGAGCGAGCATGCCGCGCACATAACCGCGCGCAGCTTCGATCTCGTCATCGTGGACGAAGCCCACCACCTGCGTGATCACAACAGCCGCAGCTACCAGCTGGTGGATGCGCTCAACAAGCGTTTTCTGCTTCTGTTGTCGGCCACCCCGGTGCAAAATGATCTAACCGAGCTCTACAACGTGTTCACGCTGCTCAAACCGGGCATCTTCAAAACGCTCAAGGAGTTTCGAGCGGCGTACGTCACTCCGGGCAAACCGCACGTCCCGGCCAATCCCGAGCGCTTGCGCGAGCTGATGCGGGGCGCCATGGTGCGCAACACACGCGCGGTGGTCGCGCTGAAGCTGCCGCGGCGCCACGCCACGACGATCCGCGTGGACGGAAGCGAACGTGAGCGGGCCGCCTATCAGGAGCTCGCGGAGGCAGCGCGCCGGCTGGCGCCCGAAGGTGTGAACCGGCTCGTCCTGCAGCATCTGCTCGGATCTGCCGGGTCATCACCGGCAGCAGCCGCCGCCACGGTTCGGCGCTTCGTCGGCCGCCATGCCGATGCGAGCTGGGCCGCGTTGGCACAGCGCTGGGCGCAGGTCGGGACCGGCGGCAAGGAGGCGGCACTGATCGACCTCTTGCGGCGGAACCCGGACGAGAAGAAGCTCGTCTTCGTCCATTACCGCGAGACGCTCCAGCATCTTGCCGACCTGCTGATGCGGGAGGGTCTTGCGTTCGCTCGCTTCGAGGGCGCGCTGAGCGGCCCCGCCAAGGACGCCGCCATTGCCGAATTCCGCGAGCGTGTGCCGGTACTGCTGTGCACGGAGTCGGGGGGCGAGGGCCGCAACATCCAGTTCTGCAACACCTTGATCAATTTCGACGTACCGTGGAATCCGATGGCAATTGAACAGCGCGTTGGGCGCATCGACCGCATCGGTCAACGGCGCGAGGTCTACGTGTTCAACCTTGTCACCCGCGGCACGCTTGAAGAGCAGATCCTCGCGTTGCTCGACGAGAAAATCTCGATGTTCGAGCTGGTGATAGGGGAGGTCGGGGCGATCCTCGGCGGTCTTGACCAGGATCGCGATTTCGCCGACCTGATGCTCGAGGCTTGGCTGCGCACGACCGAGGCAAGCCGTGCCGAAGCGCTCGACGCGCTCGGGCGGCGCCTGCAGGGGGCGCGCGCGCAGCACGAGAGCGCCAAGGCGCTGGACGCCGCTCTGTTCGGCGAAGACTTCGAGACTGCGTGAGCCCGCCTGATGAGCGAGCTGCAAGCTTTCGTCGCCGACCTGTTGGAGCGCCACGGCGCGGCCGTCGAGAGGCTCGAGCCGGACCGGCTTGAAGTGCTTGCGCCTACCGGCCTACAAAGACAGTTCGAATGGCCCGAGTTCGCTCACCTCAACTTCGGCACGCAGCGCTCCCAGGGCTCGATCGCGATCGGACTCGAAGGCGATTGGCTCGAGCGCTTCGGCGGGCTGCTCGCCGATCAGGGACGCTGGAGTGAACGGGAGCTGCGGCCGTCCGCTCCGCTGCCCTCGCCCGGCGATCCTGAACGCGTGCTGGACCGCGCCATCGGCCTGCCGAACGCGGTGTGGCGCCTGCAAGGCGTATCGTCGACCTGGACGCGCTGCCTGATGCTGGCATTTCGCTTCACGGCGGTATCCGACGAAAAGCGCGAGGGACTGATCTCGCTGGGCTTTAATCTTGCCACCGGCGCCGTCATCAACGACATCCTGGCGCGGCTGCGGCCGACCCTGGCGCAGCCCGAATGGTGCGTCCCGGCAGCGGCGATGAAGCCTATAGCCGGGGCGGGCTGGAGCGAGGCCACGCTGGCGAGCCGGCTTCATCCCCTGCTCGACGCAGAGGTGCGCGAGAGCGTGGAGCCGTTTCTGCGCGCGATGCGCCGGCGGTTGGAACGCGATCGCAATCGGGTCCACGCTTATCACGACGAGTTGCGCCGCGCATCGCTCAAGCGTCTGGAGACCCTCGCTCGCTCGGAAGGGGAGCGGGCGCAGGCCGACCGGCGGCGCGAGATGCTTCGAGTCGAGGCGATCGAGCGGGAATACCGCGTCAAGCTTGATGACCTGGGCCGCAACTACGCGCTGCGCGTCACCGTTGAATGGGTCCAGGCGCTCGATCTCTACGTCCCGGTGCAGCGTTTCGACGTGCTGATCCGCCGTCGCAAAGGCGAGCGCCTGATCCAGCTCGATTGGCACCCCCTGGTCAAAGCAGCAGAGCCGCCGCTGTGCGAGGCGGGGCTCGGCCGCGATCGCGTCCGGCTCGTCTGCGACGACGGGCTGCACCTGACCGACCACTCCGGCCAGGCGCCCTGCGTTTCATGCGGCAAGCCGTTTTGCCGTGCCTGCCTCACGGCGTGCCCGCGCTGCCAGCGAGCAAGCTGAGCGCAAGCGGCTCCTCGCCGACGAACCCGGCACGCCGACGATGGCCATAGCGACGAAGATGGGCACTGTTGTTCGCGATGGCGCTATGACGCGGCGGCCAGACACACGGGTTCGATCGCCAATGCGCACTCGCGTTCGATTTTTTTGCTACGCGTGATCGCGCAAATTCCTATTGGGCTCGGCTTGCATAACCGATGCGCCGCAGGCGTTTGACCCGATGCTTCTGGTAAGCAGCGACCTGACGAGCGATCGGTCCTGTCTGACCGAATCGCAGGTGCGTAATTGACGCAAACAGAGCCCTATCGTCATTCTCCGGACCAAGCTCAACTTTGCAGATTATCCCACCCTCGTCACCTGCATAGTCGACTCGGGTGATGGGGTACCGCGCAGCAGATCAGCGGTCGGAGATTGCTCGCGTATGATGGCTGCGACTTCAGGAGTGAGAGTGGCGAAAAGCGGCAAGGATTGTCTCAACGCAGTCACAAGAGGTTCAACCTGAGCGGGATCGTCGATCATCGCATCCTCGCGGGTTTTCGCCAGCGAATCGCAGGCTGCGGAATGATGCCACTATAGCGGCGCCGAGAACATCGGCGAGCGATGGATAGCCGGGGAGCCGACGAGCTGGGTGCGGTCGCATAGCGTGAACGTTTGCGCGGAACGGGCGGCTGCTGGCCCGTTAAATCGTCCTCTGCAACCCGCCTACGCGTCCCAATCAGCAAAGCTGTGCACGACACCTCACGGGCGCCGTTGCCGATTATATCGAGCGCCGCCTTCTGCAGCCGGCGCGCCTTGAGAAAATCTTATCCTCCGTGCTCGCCCGCCCGAGAAGAACATGCTGGGCGCCGAGAGCATATCGCCGCCTTGCGTAAGCGCGCGGCCGAAGCGGACGCCAAGCTCAAGCGGCTCTACGACGCGATCGAGAACGGCGTTGCCGATCTCGCCGCCCCCTTGCTGAAGGACCGCATTGCCGGCTCAAGGCCACGCGCGATCAGGCTCCGCGCCGACGCTGCGAGGTCCGAGGGTGCGTCGGATCGGCTCGGGAACACCGCGGGCCCTCAGAACGTTCGGCAGGACAGCCCGCAGGCGCATGCGAAACCGAGTCGGGTGGCTACCGCGACCACCTCCGTGCACTCGCGCAGCGCGTCGAAGTCGATGCGAAAGAAGTTCGGATCATGGGGTCGAAAAGCGCGCTTCTGCGCACCCTCGCCGCCGCTTCAAGCGCAAAAATGGCGGGTTTTGCCGTGCCTGTTTTGTACCCAAGTGGCGCACCCGGAACGATTCGAACGTCCGATCCCAAATTCGTCGTTTGCAGGTTGGCACCGGGCACAGCCGTCGTCGCAAGATGCTTCAGACCCCAACATCGTCGGTAGGTACTGGCAGGACGGTATGCTGAGCATACCGTCACGCAAGCAACTTGCGCGATCCGTTAGGTAACGACGAGCCCATGAAAGGCGATAAGAGCGCAAAAAGGGTGCCGCAATCAGTGCCGACAAGTTTCATTTGAGCGCTGGCCGGAGTGGCAGGATTTGAACCTGCGAGGCGCCCCTCGTCGCGAACGCGGCGAGCCGTGATCCGTGTATCGGATTGAAATCTATAGGCCGCGTCCGGCGCAATCCGCTGTGGTGGTTTTGGATGTATCGTTCCTTGTGTTTCCTATCCCTTTGACACTCTTGACACTCTCGACACTATGGGACTTTCGCTAATGTTTTCAAAAGGCCTTCAAAAAATTCAGGGCTTTGACATTGTTTGACACTCTGTGACACTCTGTCTCGTCACGTTGCTCCTGTGTTAAAAAACACGTCGGGAATTGAAAATTATATGCGACCCAATTGCGATTTAAGAGAGCTTCTGCCATTAAATATTGTAATTCTACATACAGAGCAGGTGTCACCAGCAGTGGTCATGGATGGGAAATCTCGTGCCGGTCCATCATCCGAGTGCCGTCATGAGGCGCGGCGAGACGGGGTAGGCCTTGGTGCCGCGCTGCCCAAACGCGGTGCCCGCGGCCGGTCTTGCCAGCCATCCGGCCTCGACCAGCGCGGCGCACGCGGCATGAATGGCCTTGGCCTCACAGAGGCCCTGCAGTCGAACGTTGCGTTGCATGTCGCGGACATGGACCGCTTGCGGGCGTTCCTTTGCGATCCATCTGGCGAGCATGGTGATATTTCGGTCCTCGCCTGAGCACGTGGCATCGCCATAGGTGCGCTGTGCCGACGGAATGATGTAGTCGGTCACCAATGCGGCGGCGGCAAGCAAGACGTCTTCGCTGATGATCGTCGGTGAGGCGGCGTAGCCGTCCTCGCTGCACCAGCGCAGATATGTGAGCACCAGCGAGAGCCGCAGCACCAGGCCGCGCGCCTTGCCGACGGCAGATCGCGTCAGCCCCGCCGTCGTTTCCCGCAGCTCTTGGAACCGCCGGCCGATGCCGACCATGTGATCTGCTGCCGCGGCGTCGAGCGGGACCTCGAGCGGCACGGGACCGTTGTCCCCGTTGGCAAGTTCGAGCATGCGCAGGCGATCGAGGCCCGCGATTGCCCATTCGGTGGCTGGCGGGCGCTTGGGTCTGTCGAAATCCTTCGCATCCGGCCAGAACCACATGAAGCGGGCGAGGAGTCCGTCATCGCCGCCCTGCATGATTTCGGCGACCTTGTCGGGCTGAGTGCAGCCGAACCAGCTGACGGCGAAACGGGGGATGATAATCGGCTCCGGCCATTTCTGGCGGTCAACCCGGTATCGCCGGCCACCGTATGCCTCGAGCCAGAATGCCCGTGCGCCGTCGTTGTAGGCGTTCATGCCGATGAGCCAGCCGGCGAGCTCGTCCCGGCTCATCAGCACGCCCTTTGGCGTCGCTGTGGCGAGCAGGCAAGCGACCCGCTCGATCGTGGTGTCCGACATCATCAGCACCGGCTGCATCGGCTCACGGGGCACCGGATCGGGCTG
>JASHYD010001058.1 GCA_030043175.1 Xanthobacteraceae bacterium
GCATCTTGAAACGCCCGGTCGAGCAAGTTCGCGGCTTCGCCGCGCGCCACGGCATGAAAGTGACCAACGTCAACTTCCTCAGTCGCAGCGTGACACTGCGGGCACGGGCAGCAGAAGCGGAAGGTGCTTTCTCGACAAAGCTGGTCCGGGGAGACGATGATGGAGCGCGCCGTCACTGCCCGACGCGTAAACCGAAGCTTCCAATCACTCTGGCGAAGATCGCACATGGGGTGGTGGGTATGGACACACGAGTGCCGAAATTTGGCAGACTGCGCAGCCGCGTGGAAGCAGGCAACGGACAGGGGCTCTACCCGTCGCAGATCGCCAAGCTTTACGGCATCGCCACCGTCGGACGCGGCGCCGGGCAGCACATAGCGATCATTGAGCCGGCGGGCGGGTATGATCCTCATGACATCGAGGCTGCCTGCGATGCCATGAAGGTGCCTATGCCGGCCATCAGTTCTGTCAACGTCGGACGCGGCCGCAACGCTCTAGGCGTGAACCCGAAAGCCGACCGGGAGGTCGCGCTCGACCTGCAGGTGCTGGTCGGCATCGCTCCCGAGGCGCGCATCACAGTGTATTTCACGGAGTTGAGCGAGCCGGGTCTGGTGGCGGGGCTGTGCAAGGCGGTGCATGGTTCGAGTCAGTTGCCGAGCGTTATCATCGTCACATGGGGTGAGCCCGAGGAGTTTTGGCCCAGGGATGCCCGAGAAGGGTTCGATGCGGTGCTACAGGACGCCGTGCGCCTCGGCATCACGGTAGTCGCGGCGGCCGGCGATGATCTTGCGACCGAGGCGGTGAACGACGGCAAGGTGCATGTCGACTATCCGGCATCGAGCCCCTACGTGCTAGCTTGCGGCGGCACGGCTGTCGCGCTCGATGCCAGTCAGGCGAGCATTGCGACGGAGGTGGTATGGAACGACCACGGGAGACACGGCACCGGTGGTGGGATAAGCGGCATCTACGCGGTACCGGATTTTCAGGGTAGCGTCACGCTCCCGGTCTCGCTTAACGACGGCAGGCGGGGCCGCGGGGTTCCGGACGTTGCGGCCGCGGCAGCAGAGATCAACGGATACCGCATCAAGCTCGGCGGCGCCGACGTCGTTGCGAGCGGCACCAGCGCGGTCGCGCCTCTGTGGGGCGCCTTCATTGCATTGCTCAATGAGCAACGCGGAGCGACCCTCGGCTTTGTCAACTCTCGCCTCTATCAATCGAGGGACCTGCTGAAGGCGATCGAATCGGGCGACAACATCGATGCTGCGTTTGGGCTCGGCTACGCGGCCGGCGCCGGTTGGAGTGCCTGCACGGGCCTCGGTGTGCCGAAAGGCCCCGCCCTTGTCGCGGCCCTGACGGCACTCTCATAACGGTCGCGCAACATGAACAACGCCATCATCAGAAACTGCGCCGTGAATGCCATTCGGCGGGCCGCCGATGCCGAGTACCGAAATCGCGACCCATATTGGACTGGGTCAATCACTGATTTACGGACTGACGGCCGAAGCCTCCTGCGCGCGCCAGACGTCCTGCGCGCAGAGCTGCGCGGACCGCGAAGCCCGTACAGCTGTTCAGCACCCGATTGGGTGCACGAATCTATCCGAGCATCGGTATTGCTCGAATCGGAAACTGGCTTCGATGGGCCAACTGAATGGAAGGCCGAGATCGCCGCAGCTACGCAAAACTGCGGGCATATGAGGCGGATCTTCTTCGGGCGGGTTGACACTGTTAGAGTTGTTTCGCATACAAAAAGACAACGTTGTCTATGGGAGGTCCGATGAGAGCGAAGGTCCTCAGCCTGGCGAGCGCCGCGGCGCTACTCATACCCGTCGGCGGATTGTCGCACGCCCAGGATGCGGTTTGTTCGACACCTACTGAAATCGCCGGGTTCCGGACCTGCGCGGACGTGGCGAAGGCCGAACAGGAAGGCAAACTGGTCATCTACTCGACCGACGTCGAGCAGGGACAGTCCAAGATCGTCGCGGCCTTCAAGGCGTCATTTCCGAAAATCAAGCCTTCCTACGTGCGCGCCTTGAGCGCGTCGCTGTACGCGAAACTTCAGTCGGAACGGCAGGCGGGCCAATATCTCGCCGATCTGGTCAATGTCGACGTCGTGTTGGCGAGCGACTTTCTCAAAAAGAACGGCTACGCGCACTACATTTCGCCGCAAATGGCGGCGTTCCGTCCTGAGTTCAAAAGCAAGCCCGAGGGCTATTTCACTTGGGCGCAGCTGGCGCTTGCCGCGATCGCCTACAACCCGAAGCTTTTGCTCGCCGACCAAGCTCCCAAGACGTGGGCGGATATCCTCAATCCGAAATACGCCGGGATGATCAACGTCAAGTCATCCAATTCCGGCGTACAGCATTTCGTCTGGTATACGGTGCGAGAAGTGATGGGGAAGGATTTCTGGAAACGTCTGGCCAGTCAGAAGCCGAAGGCCTTCGATTCATACGTTCAGCAATATGATCGCGCGGTCAACGGCGAGGATAAGATCGTCATCGGAGCGCAGTATTCGGGATATCTGGAATTCAAGGCGAAGGGCGCGCCGCTGGAATTCGTCTTCCCGGCTGAGGGCGTTCCCGCGAGCCCCCAGGTCTGGGGTATCATCGACAAAGCCCCCAATCCCCAGGCCGCGCGGCTGTTCCTCGACTGGTTCCTGTCACCGGTCGGCCAAAAGGTGATGCAGGAGGCGCTGTTCCTCAATTCGCCTCGCGACGACGCCGATCCGCCCCCAGGGGGCGTTGCTGCGTCCCAGCACAAGCTGCTGTTTCCGGCCGATTGGAACGGATTCCTCGGCAGCAAGCGAGAGTTCAACGCCGAGTGGGATCGCATCACCGGCCTCAAATAGGGGACGCGGTGCGCATGTCCGTCGAACCTTCAGCGGTGTCCGCCTTCGGTTGGCGGCCGAGTGCCACGAGTAGGATCGAGACGCTTGTCAGCGCCGCCGTCGCGCTCCTGTGCGTCGCCTTGATCGTCTATCCGTTCTTCTTCCTTTTGGCGGAGTCGATCAACATCGGAGATCCCCAGACCTTTCCCCCGACTGAGCTCGGCTTTGACAATTTTATCGACCTGTCGCTCAGCCTCACGGTGCTACTCAACACCGCCTATGTGGCGATCGCCGCGACGATCATGGCGGTCGTGGCCGGCTTCGTGCTTGCGTGGATTCTGACCCGGACCAACATTCCGGGAAAAGCTCTTCTCGAACGCCTTCTCGAGATTCCGTTTTATCTCACGCCGCTCGTTGGCGCTTTGGCCTGGAGCATCTTGGCGGCGCCCAAGAGCGGATTCCTCAACCAGATCCTTTTCGCGGTCACGGGGATCCCCGACATCCTCGACATCTACACGCCTTTCGGCATCGCGTGGGTGATGGCGCTGTTCGAGGGAACGGTTGCCTTCGTGATGATCGCAGCGGTGATGAAGTCGATGGATCCCTCCCTCGAGGAGAGCTCGCGCGTGACCGGCGCCGGCAAACTCAGAACGCTCCTAAAAATCACTGTGCCTTTGGCCCTCCCGGGACTGCTCGGGGCGGTCGTGTTTGTTTTCGCCGAAATGCTGGGGTCGTTCGCGGCAGCGTTGGTCCTCGGCCTTCCGGGACGCTTTTTCGTGGTCACGACCGCCATCTGGCAGTACACGCTGTCTTATCCGCCGGAATACGGCAAGGCATCCGCCCTGGGCCTCGCCCTGTTCGGGGTGATGTTCCTGACGCTCTCGTTCTACCGGTGGATGGTTCGCCGCGCCACATTCGCAACTATCAGCGGCAAGGCATTCCAGCCGCGCTCAATCGACATGGGGAGTGGTCGCTACTGGCTCGCCGCGATTTGCTGGCTCTATGTCTTCGTCGCCGTCGTTCTGCCGATCGCGGCACTTCTCCTCACGTCGTGCTTGCGTTTTGCCACGGTCATTATCGACCAGATGTCGTTCACTCTGCGCAACTACGAAACGGCTTTCACCCTCGACGCTGTCCGCACTGCGCTCATGAACAGCCTGGTGCTCGGCATCGGTGTCGCCACCGTGGGTGTGGTCGTGATGGCGATCCTGGCGTGGACCATCTATCGCGGCCGCGTGCCGGGTGGGGGCGCGATCGAATATGTCGTCATGTTTCCGCAGTCCGTTCCGCGCATGGTATTCGGCCTCGCGTTATTGACCGCATGGCTCAATATCCCAATCCCGCTTTACGGAACGCTTTGGGTTCTGGCCATCGCCTACTTCACAGTTCTGATGCCGCTGGGTATCCGGACGCTCAGCGGGGTGGTGCTCCAGATCGACAAAAGCCTCGAGGAATGTGCGCAGACCTGCGGTGCGAGCTGGGCCTACCGCATGAAGACGATCACCTTTCCGTTGCTGCGGCCGGGGTTGGTCGCCGCGTGGCTGCTCGTGTTCATCGCGAGCGTCCGCGAGATCGGCGTCTCGATTTATCTGATGGGTCCCAATTCGAAGGTGATCGCGCCAGCCATCGTGAGCTCGTGGTCCAGCTCGGGGACCGAATTGACCGCCGCGATGGCGATGATTCAGACGGCGGCGGTGTTGCTGGCCGTCATTATTCTTATGTACGTTACTGGAAGATTCGCAAAGGGCGCCTGATGTCCACGCCGGCGCACCCGCCACCAATGATTGCCGTGTCCGATCTCGTCATCTCGTATGCCGGTTTCATCGCGGTGAAGGGCATCACTTTCGACGTAGGGCGGGGTGAGCACATTACATTGTTGGGGCCATCTGGATGCGGGAAGACCACGACGCTGCGCAGTATTGCGGGCCTCGAACGGCCTGCCAGAGGCTCGATCTTCCTCGCTGGCGTGCCGGTCTATTCGGCCGAACATCGCATCAACGTGCCCGTCGAGAGGCGCGGCGTATCGATGGTATTTCAGTCCTACGCCATTTGGCCGCATATGACCGTGTTCGAGAACGTTGCGTACGGGCTCCGCGTCCGTGGCCTGCCACAACGCGAAATCGAGTCGAAGACGCATCAGGCCTTGGAGCTTGTCCAGCTCCGTCACGCCGCCGACCGTCCGGCGTCGAAGCTCTCCGGCGGTCAACAACAACGCGTAGCGCTCGGGCGGGCCATCGCATTTTCGCCGCCGGTCATACTGTTCGACGAGCCGCTCTCCAACCTCGACGCGAAGCTGCGGGCCAGCATGCGAGTCGAGCTGAAAGAGCTCCAGCGTCGGATCGGCGTGACGTCGATTTACGTGACGCATGACCAGGAAGAAGCGCTCGCGATCTCCGACCGCGTAATCGTCATGAACGACGGAAAGATCGAGCAGATCGGAACCCCCAACGAGATCTACAACCAGCCGGCCAGCCGGTTTGTCGCCAACTTCGTGGGGGCAGCTAACATTTTGTCGGGCACAATCTTCGGCAAAGGACCGACAGACGGGTCGGTTATTTTTCAATTGACCGCAGGGGCGCAGCTCGAGGCCCGCGGTTCGCGGTTTGCGGCGCGCGAGGCGAAGACGGTTGCCGTGCGTACAGTGCTCATCGATATTCGTCCGGGCTTTGGCCATCGGGACGGTCGCAACGCCATCGAAGGACGCGTGCTCCGCCGGATGTTTCACGGCGATTTCATTGAATACTTTGTCGATTGTCAGGGGAGTCGCGTGACCGTCCGTCGCCCCCCCACGGAGGTCGTTGCGGAAGGGGAGGCGGTTACGCTCCTGTTCTCGGCCGAGCATACGATTCTTCTCGACCGGTGAGCGCCTGCCTTGGATGCACGGCGGTCACACGGCGCGAATGCGTTTCGCTGTGAGCGCACGGACCGACTCACCGTCGATGAGCGTCGGGACGGGAGGCTTGGGAACCATGAGTTTGCCGCCCGTAATTGCTTCGTGGATGTATTGGACCGCAGCCTCGCAGCATTGCGCGAGGCACACGTCGGCGGTAACCAGCCGAGGGGAGCAAATATCGGCATAGATCGTATTGCCGGCGCTCATGACCGAGATATCGTCCGGAACGCGTATACCCCGAGCCGATAATCCCTGAACGATGCCGACGCCCAGCGTGTCCGCGTTCGCTATGATCATCGTGATCTTCGGATTTGCCGCGAGCAATTGCTCCTGCGCCTCGATACCACCCGCGATGCCGAATGCAGTGTGGACGATCGTCGCATGGACACCGGCTGCGCTGAAGATCCTTTTGAACCCGCGTAGACGCTGCGGCGTCACGTGGCTATTGCTCGGACCGGTCGAAATCCCGATCTCGGTATGTCCGAGCTCCGTGGCATGGCGCGCCAACAGCACCGCGACGGCCTCGTTGTCGACGGAAAACACGGGCATTGCGACCCCACGCTCGCCCAGCGAGAGCACGACCACGCCCGACCGGGTCAATTGCTTCACCAGTGCAGCCAGTTCGCCCTTGTAGGTTTGCTGATCAAAGCCGCCGCCGGCTAAGATGATTCCGTTAACCCGATGTTCCCACAGCTCGCGGACCATCGCGAGCTCTTGCTGAGGATCGCGCTGCATGTTGGCGACCATTGCCATCAGCGATCGTTCGCGCGCCGCATTGGTCACAGTCTGCGCGATCTGTCCGAAATACGGATCACGCATGTTGCCGACGATCAGCCCGAGCGATAGATGCTCACCCCCCCGAAGCTTCTTCGCCAGCAAGTTCGGTACGTAGCGGAGCCTTTCCGCGGCCTCTCGCACCCGCTTCTGCAGTTGCGGTGCCACCGGATAGGTCGAATCGCGTAGCACTCGGGCCGCGGTACTGACCGAGACCCGCGCCTCGCGGGCCACGTCATTCAGCGTGGCCTGCTGGCTGTTGTACCGTTCGCTCAACGCTGAAGCTCCAAGAAGAATTGAACGGTCAGTGTGACCAAAGCGGGTCGGTGTTTCAAGCCGCACCTCCAGCACTGACCGGAACTCCTCTGAAGGAAAATTGACATCGCCCCGTATCGCTCTTACAAACAAGCCATAAGATAACGTTATCTTAGCGGCTTTGACACCCCTTGGCACCTTCGTTTCGTTGACCTTATCGTTGTTGAAAGGATCGGCAATGTCCCATCACCTGTCGTCCGGTATCATCCCTGCTCCCGTCCTTCCCTTCCACGAGAATGGCACGATCGATTGGGACATGCTCGATCGCTACATCGTCCAAGTCGTTGCCGGGCAGCCCCGGGGCATCGCCATGAATATGGCGCTGAGCGAGGTCAGCTCGCTGGAGATCGCCGAACAGGTCGAGGTCATTCGCCGCGCCAAGGCGGTGGTCCAAGGAGGCTGTACGCTCCTGTCGGGCGTCAACGTCACCCATACTGCCGCCGCAGTCGAGCATGCCAAGCGCCTTGTCGACGCCGGCGCCGAAGGGCTGGTGATCTTCCCCCCGGTACCCGCCTTCCTCAGTGCCCCGACCGTGCAGATGATTGTCGATTACCACGCGGCCGTTGCCGACGCCGTGGACGTTCCCATGCTGGCGTTCCAAACCAACTTCTGCAATTACCCACGCGGAACCATCACCGCTCTTTCCAAGATCGAGAACATCGTCGCCATCAAGGACGCTTCGTTCAACGTTGACCTGACCTTGGACAACATCAAGGAGGCTCGTTCGGTGAAGCGACGCATCGGCTCTTTGACGGGCAGCGACACATTTATTCTCGAAGCCATGCTCATGGGCTGCGATGGAGCTTTGATCGGATTTGCCGCGACGGCAACCGACGCGCTGGTGCGCATGCATAAATTCGCCACCGAGGGCAAGGTCACGGAAGCATATGAGATCTGGAATCGGCTCGGCCCGTTGGCGCGAATCTGCTGGCGTCACCCGATCCGCGACTATCGTGTGCGGACCAAGTACACTCTGGCGAAGCAGGGTGTCCTGAAGAATTACGTGGTGCGGGCTCCATTCCCCACGATCCTCGATGCAGATCGTGAGGATATCGACAAGGCGTTCGTCGAGTTCGACTTGAAGGATACGCGGTTCTTGCCGGCCGGTGCTCGCATGGCGGACACGTCCAAGGCCGCGACCAAGGTTCTCGCCCCGGCGAAGTAAGATCAGAGCCGTCAGCGCCGAGCGAGGTGTCACGTGAACGAGGTTAGCCAAAATGATGCGGCCTATGTGCAGAGCGAGCGGCCGTCGCTGAATGTCGTGCTGATCCGTTTCACACGCACGGCGAAGCGTAACGCGCTGAGCAATCCGATGGTGCTGGAACTGGCAAGGCTCCTCACCGAGGCGCAAAACGATCCCGAGACCCGCGCTGTCGTCATCACGGGCGACGATGCGGCGTTCTCGGCCGGCGCGGATCTCAAGAACATGCAGAAGGGTGGTGTTAGCGCGGTCGTGCACGATCCCAAACGCGTTGACGCTTGGCGCGTAATCGACAAATTCCCGAAGCCGTTGATCGCGGCGGTCAACGGCTATGCCCTCGGCGCCGGCAACGAATTGGCCATGTGCTGCGATTTCGTGATTGCGGGCCGGAACGCGCAATTTGGTCAGCCGGAGGTGAAAACTGGCGGCATGCCCGGCGATGGCGGAACGCAGAGGCTGCCGCGTAAGGTCGGCCCGAATCTGGCGGCCTACATGATCATGACCGGCAACCCCATCGACGCCGACACGGCCTTCCGGGTGGGCTACGCGGTCGAGGTCTGCGAGGTGAAGGATACGGTTCGTCGCGCCT
>JASHYD010001059.1 GCA_030043175.1 Xanthobacteraceae bacterium
ACGCTTCGAGCCGTCCGCTTCCCACCGCAGCCGAATCGCATCCCGGTCGATCATGCTGACGTTGGTACCAATCAGTCCGATGACTGAGAATCACCCTCATCCGAGTCACTACGTCGCATCTCCGCGGAAAACCGATTCGGTTATTTTTGCGGCTGTCCTTAGCTAAAACGGCGCGGCTTTGCCGCCGCAAAGCGTGACGGCGTGGCGGAACGCGTTGGCAAAGCGAGCCGCATAGTCGAAAAACGCAATGTCTGCCGATCTGCTGCCCCTGGGATCGTGGTCGGCCCCCTTTAGCTTAGAATAGGTTGTATGAAACTCTTGCTTGATGAGGGGGGCGTTATTCGACGTCGGTCGGCCTTCGATCCCTGTTCTGTTAAATTTTTTACATCGTTGGCTACCGTGACGTGCGAGACGCCAATGACGTCGGCCATTTCACGCGTGGTGCAGTTCTCAGCTGCTAATCCATTAACTGCCTCCCGTCGCTGTCCGCATTACGTTCGGGCCAGAGAGCGGGCTGTCACGGCGTCACGATTACCGCAGGGCACGGAATACAGTAACCATGCCTGCAGTTCCTTACGATTGTCGGAAGACTTGAAGGGCGAGCGATTCGAAGGTCGCCCCGCGCTGATTGCCGCAAGTGGGCACCGGCATCATGGCCGTCTGCGGAAGCAGGAAGGCAAGTGTTTGGTAAATGTTTGTAGCTCGCTATCGATCGGCGTCTGATGTGAGAAGCCCGGCGCGTTGTCGCGACGGGCATGCAGGTAGCCAGATTAGCTCGGTCGACTGGTTCGCCAGAACGTTGAGCTGAGCCAACCCCCACTTCGGTTAAGATTAGCTCGGCAGCAGCACGCTGTCGATCACATGGATAACGCCGTTCGACTGAAACACGTTCTGGATCGTGACCCTGGAGACATTGCCCTTGGCGTCCCGGATCATGAGCGTGTTGGCCTTGCTCTCGACCCAGATCGGCTCGCCTTCGACGGTCTTGAACTCGGCCGTGCCGCCGCTCTTCCTTGCCGCCTCCATCAAATCCTTTGCGGAAAGCCGGCCCGGCACGACGTGGTAGGTCAGCACACCGGTCAGCTTTGCCTTCATCTCAGGTTTGAGCAGCGAATCCACGGTGCCAGGCGGCAGCTTCGCAAAGGCAGCGTTGGTCGGTGCGAAGACCGTGAAGGGGCCCGGCCCTTGGAGCGTCTCGACCAGGCCTGCGGCCTTGACGGCGGCAACGAGCGTGGTGTGGTCCTTGGAGTTTACTGCATTTTGGATGATGTTCTTGGAAGGATACATCGGGGAGCCGCCGACAGTAACGGTGTGCTCCTTCATTTGCGCGAGTGTGGGTGCTGCAGCCCCGGTCAAAACGAGGGACGCAACGGCCGCCAACATTGTAGTGCGTGAGAGTCTCATGTCGTTTCTCCATCAGGTGTTTGCAGTTTGAGCCGCACCGGCGGCTTGCAAACGGAGATACGGACAATGCGGACCGACGGATGCTTGACGCTTTCGAATTTCTTCGATCCCGCCTGCCCTGCTCCGCGTCCTTCGAGCGGCAGAGAGGCGGCTATCCGTTAAGCGGCTCAAATCCTAAAGCAGGACGATGATTCGAGCGCCGTACAGCCCGCGACTTCTTCTCAATCTGCTCGCTCACTGAGAGAAGGAGAAAGAGGTGTGGCCTACATATTCACCAGCTTGCCGGCGGCGATCACCGGGCCGGTGGGTTGGCCGGTCGGCGATCCACCGGGCGGCTCCAGCGAGACGGCGAGCGTGGCATCCGGCGTGACCCGACCAACAAGGTCGGAAGGGATGTCGAGTCTGATCGGTTGACCCGGCTGGATGAGTCCGAGCGAGCGTGGCCGCGTCTCGCCGGACGGAATCAGCCACAGCTCATAGGCGCGCGGATCATTGGTGAGCAAAGCGGCCGGCACGATCACCAGGGTGTTGCCGGTTGCCGTCACCGAAGCCACGAAGTTCGGCTGGCCCGCGCTGGCGCTGAGCGTTGCCATTAACGGCACGCGCGCCCCGGGAACAAGGCCGATATAGGCGAGCGCCGCGACGCTGGCGGCTGCCAGCGTCGCCGAAGCGATGGCGAGCCTGCGCCAGAAAGTGACGCTCTGCCAAACCGACGGTCGCCTCGCCGCTGTTCCGATGGCCTTCTCGATGCGGGACCAGACGGCGTCCGGCGGCGCTACCGGCACCACCGCATCGGTCAATCCGCTGAGCCGTTCCTCCCAGAGCGCCACCTCGGAGGCAAGCGCGGGTTCCCGCGCGAGACGCCTTTCGACCTCCCGTCGCTCCGCGGCGCCGAGCACACCCAGCGCATATTCGGCGGCAATGAGGTTGCCGTCCTTGGGCGAATCTATGGTGTCGTTCGCGCTCATCCTTCGAGGCAGGCCCTGAGTTTCAACAGTCCGCGCCGAATCCAACTTTTCATCGTACCGAGCGGTACGCTCATCCGTTGAGCCAGCTCCTCGTAAGTGGAGCCGTCGAGAAAGGCGGCTCGGATAGCGGCTGAATGCTGCGCTTCCAGCTCTTCCAGACAGCGGGCAAGGCGCTGCTGCTGCTGTGCCAGCTCGACTCGCTCGATCGCACCAGGGGCGGGATCGCTCACTGCATCGGCAACTTCGATCGGCTCCGTACGGCGCGTCACAGCGCTCGATCGCAGCCGGTCGATCGCCCGGTTGCGGGCGATCGCCACCAGCCAAGTGATCGGGCTGGCCCGGCCCGGATCGAAACCGGCGGCTTTGCGCCACACCGTCACGTACACATCTTGCAGCACGTCCTCGGCCTCGCTCTTGTCATTCAAGATACGAAGACAAACGGCAAAAAGCTTCGCCGAGGTGTCTCGGTAAACCATGCGCAATGCCGCACTGTCCCCCGCGGCGACCCGCATCAAGGCGGCGGCGAGCTGGCTGCGCGATGCCTCTGCGTCCATGCCTGCGCCATGCCCCGGAGCGACTGGCCTCATTCTATACCACACGAGCCGCCGTTGCTGTAGCCGGACAGGTGGCCGCGTCGCATGTCTCTGGGCCGCCGTCATCCTTGACGAAAACCGACCAGGCTTCGGTTGCAAGGCAACTGGGGCAATCATAAGGCGATGCGCGCCTGGGAGGTCATGCCACCTGAGGGGATCGCTGCCGATTCGGCGTCCCACAGCCGACCGGTCCGAGAATCACGCTCTACCCGGCTGTGGCGCTGTCCAGCGCCGCCGCCCACGCGGCGGACGGAATTGACGTCGTCGACGACCCTGGCGCCGCTGTGGCCGCGTCGGAGGATGATTTTACGATGATGAAAGTCCGCCAGTTCAGGACGATGACCGATGCTGACGACGGTTGCGTCTTTGAGCTCGTGCCACAACATCCTCATAACCCGCTCCTGGCTCGCTGTGTCGAGGGCTGCGGTAGCTTCATCGAGCACGACGATATCCGGGCGATGGAGCAGGACTCGCGCAAACGCCAACCGCTGTTTCTCGCCACCTGACAAGGTTTGATCCCAGGGCTCTTCCTCGTCGAGGTGTTCGACGAGGTAGCGGAGTTCGACTTTCTCCAACACTTTCGCAACCTGCTCGATGCTTCGACTCTCCGCCGCCTCCGGATAAGTCACGACGCGGCGAAGCGTGCCGAGCGGCAGATACGGTCGCTGCGGCAATACTAACAGCTTTGCCCCCGCGCGCGTGTCGATGTCCCCGTTACCCCAGGACCACACGCCCGCGAGGGCGCGCACGAGGGTGCTCTTGCCGGTTCCAGACTCGCCGGTGACCAACACCTTTTCGCCCGGCATAATCGCGAGTTCCGCGCGATCGATGACCGGTGCTCTGTCGTGGAGCGTGACTGAGACGTTACGCAGCCGCAGCGCAGCATCCCTTGCCTCGCCCCGCGTGATCCTGTCGACGCGGTCGATTTCCGCGCGCTTCAGCGCATCCAGCGAGAGTCTCAGCGATGCGATCCGGCGAGCCGACGCAGCCCATTCCGCAAGCCGCGGAAAATTGTCAACGAGCCAGTTGAACGCCGATTGCACGATCGTGAACGCAGATGCCGCCTGCATGACTTCGCCCAGCGTCATCGCATTGTCCAGGAACTTAGGCGCGCAGAGGATGATGGGCAGAATCGGCGTGATGTAGCCACCTGTTTGCGAGACTATTGTCGTTCGCATCGTCTGGATACAAACATCTCTCCACGCGAGAAACACCGTCTTGAAGGACTTGTCTGCCCCGCGGCGCTCTTCGTCGTCCCCATGAAGCAGGGCGATACCTTCACCATTTTCGCGCACACGGGTTAACAGATATCGGTACTCGGCCTCGGCTTGATCCTTGTTTTCCAACACGGCCACCAAGCGACGTCCCGCGCCTAACATGGTTCCACTCGCCACCACTGCATAGACCGCTGCCGCGATGACAAGGAAGCCCGGAATAGTAAGTGCTGTTCCCCCAATCTGCACCGTGAACGCGCCGCCGACCGTCCACAAAACCGCGATGAACATCGCTGCTGATAGAACCGCCGATATCGTGCCGATGGCGAACTCAACTGGTGCCTCGGTCGCTATCCGCACATCGTCCACGATACGACATTCGGGGTTCTTGTGGACGCTACCCACAAGGTTGAGCTGATAGTAGCGGCCGTTCTTGAGCCAACGATCGATGAGGAGCTTGTTGAGCCACTCGCGCCATCGCCGCTGCATCGTCATGCGCGCCCAGAGCTGCGAGACTGTCAGGAACACGCTCCCCGCCAGAAGCGGCAAGTAGAGTATCGACAGCTCAAGAACCGTGGCCGAATCTCTCTTTTCGAGCGCGTCGAAAATGACGCGATTCCAAACGTTCATGCTGTAGGAGGCGACAAGGCTCCCGAGGACGATAAGCAGAAGGATTCCAGACAGAACCCATGACGCCCATGTGCCCCGCTCTCCCCAAAGACCGGCGGCGCTTTGCCAGAAGTACCGCAGCAGGGACCGCGTCTCCAGCCCGACGGCCTGTTCGCCGGTCCCCTGCGCTGCGAGCGCTGCAATCTTTCTGTTCTTCCTAAGCATCTGCCCTCCATGAACTGATCCGACCAGCTTCGGGCACAGCTACGGAGTGGCCGCATGTGGAGATGCGAGCTAAAATTTCACAGTGTTGTGAGCCTCCAGTTCCACCGCGGGGCGCCAAGACGAGCGCATCCATCACATGGCGCTCCCTGCCGGAAAGGTGCGCGGCCTCAAGAACAATGAGGGAATATTTTGTGCTGCCGATGTCCTGTCGGGCGCCGCACTCACGGACAGTCAACAGTGACCCCTGACAATAACCCGATGAAAACGCGTTGTTCAGGACGAACGCGAGGAGCACAACGTCAGCTCATGTAGGAGGGACCGTACCAATAGATGGGCAACGATGCAGCGGTCGCGGTAGATACCGTGATCACCGTCAAGGTGAATTTTTGATTAGCCTTTTGGGCGAAGGCGTCTGCTGCTCGCATGAAAGGGTGTTGGAGGCCAAGACGGGCGTCAAGCCCGCGCGCTAGCGCGCCCCTTCGGGCTTGCGGGGCTATGACCCCCGCCTCCGCCTCCAACCAAGGCTCTCCGTGCGATCGACGCCATGATGTGGCTCAACAGCCCATCGCTATCGCCGGATCGAATGGTTTGCCCGTTTTCAGAACACCGAAGCACAGCACCAACAAACAGTTTGCGCATCGCAGCCACGACAATCTGCTTGGGCTTGAGGCGCCCCTGGGCCTTCAACCGAG
>JASHYD010000104.1 GCA_030043175.1 Xanthobacteraceae bacterium
ATGGCGAGTGGGGTGGGTCGGTTGATCCGGTATTTCAGGAATATGCGTATTGAGCGCTGCGCGACCTACTCGGATTGAGCACAGCAAAATCGAGACTCGCCCTCACTGGTCGAACCTTGGCGCCGCAGGGGTGCGGGAATCGGGCGCGAAGGGGGAGTGATGTAAAAAGCTGTGCCAGGAGATGACAACCAATTTTGCGGAGTTGAGCGTCTGGCACAGAGCAAGCAGCCGAGCCCGAACACCGGCAGCCTGGCGCATTCGGCAAGGTCGTAGACCTGGCGTCCGCTTGCTCCGGACACCAAAGTCACGGCGATCCATCGGCGCTACCTGCTGCCGCCTTGTCCATCGAGGTAATCGTAGCGGCGCCGCCATCGAAGGTCGATCAGGACACCGTGCAGCACAGCGAAGCCGGCTCCACAAGTGGCTCCATGCAGCGTCGCGCCTGCATAGGATCTATCTGGGAAACGCGATGCCCACGAAGTCGCGAGGACCGCCCTTGACCCGATTTCGGACTCCGCGGCGTTCGACGGTGGACGTGATGTCAGTGAAGGGAGCCTTGACGACCGCATCGGCGCGCAGTCGCGATGACCAAAGGACCGACGCCGATTCCCTTCAGGTCCTCCTGGGTCAGGCCCTGCAGGACCCGTTCTTTATCTCGTTCCGGCGGACGGCGGCCCGTCAGCGGCGTCGCCGACAGATACCGGCAGCGCAAAATATCACGTCACGGTTCATGGGTCGCGCACCGTTTCGGCCGAGAGCGCTACGTGATGCGGCCATTTACGCTTGACATCACCACGCGCCGAAACCCCTGCGCCAGCCGCCACGAATCCTGACACGAGACCACGGGTGGTTGAATACGTCAGATGATGAGGTGTGTTTAAACCTCGCCTATCGTGGGTAATGGTGGACCCCTGCGGACCCAGCGAGAGCTTTCCTTGATGGCACGATGCCTCGGTACGACCGCGTCGGCACGGCAGCTTCATCGCGAGCCGCGACACCTACGAAATTTGACAGGCAGGCCGGCAATCCAGGGATTGTTGGGGCGGGAGCTCATGTGTATGAAGCAGTCACCACTGCACATCGGGAAACACTCTCATGGCGGTTTCAAGATTCACGGCTCGCGACGGCGCGCAACTCGCCTATGAGGTGCAGGGCCGCGCGAAACACGCAGCGCCGGTCGTGCTCATCCATTCGCTGGCCATGGACCACACGTTCTGGAACGCCATTGCGCCAGCGGTGAGCGAGGCAACGGGCGTGCTCACCTATGATTGTCGCGGTCACGGCCAATCAGATAAGCCGGCGGGCGCATACCGGGTGGAGCAATTTGCCGACGACCTCGCCGATCTCCTAAATCATCTCGGATGGCGCTCGGCGATCGTTGCCGGCGCCTCCATGGGCGGCTGTGTCGCGCTTGGGTTTGCGGCCGCTTATCCGATGCGTGCTGCCGCGCTCGGCCTGTTCGATACCACGGCCTCGTATAATGCACCCGACAAGTGGGAAGAGCGCGCTGCCATGGCCGAGGCCAAGGGCCTCGAAGCCATGCTGGAGTTCCAGACGACGCGCTGGTTCACCGATGCGTTCCGGGCCAACCGCAAAGATGTGCTCGACGCGGCGGTGACGGTGTTTCTCGCCAATCCGGCGCGGTGCTATGCGCAGGCCTGCCGGATGCTCGGCGCCTGCAATCTCGCCGGTACGCTGCCGCAATTGAAGATGCCGGTCCGCATCGTCGTCGGGGAGGAGGACTATGCGACACCGCTTGCCATGTCGGAGGCGCTGCACCGGGGCATCGCGGGCTCGACTCTGGCCGTGATTGCGAACGCCCGGCATCTCACGCCGCTGGAGTGTCCGGAGCGGATCATCGTTGAGCTGCAAAAGCTCCTTGAGATGGCACCGGCGTAATGATCGTTACCGGCGAAATCACCCTTCCGGCACCTCGCGAGATCGTGTTCCAGATCCTGCGGGACGCACCGTTCTTCGCCTCCTGCGTGGAGGGCGTGCGCGATCTCAAGGAGATCGATGCCACTCATTACGATGCGGTTGTGGACACCAGGGTCGCCTACATGAACTTCACCTTCAAGGTGAGTGTGGAGGTCACCCGGCTGACGCCGCCCGAGCGTATCGAAGCGAAAATAGAGGGGACGCCGCTTGGCATTGTCGGCCGCTTCATTGCGGTGTCCACCACCGACCTGATCGATGCCGGAAGCGAAACGGTCGTCAAATACGCAATCGACGCCAACATCACCGGCAAGCTCGGCAGCATGGGTCAGCCGGTGCTCAGATCAAAGGCCAAGGAGATGGAACGGAAATTCGCCGAGAAGATGCGCGCCGCTTTCGCGGGCCCACTGCCTCTCCCTTCCCCCCAATCGAAATCGGCTGTCGGCGATGTCGATCAATCTTCTGAGGAGGGTACCGGGTCGGGCGGCTTGGGCTCGGGAGCCGCCTTATGACCCCGTTTGAGCTTGCCGAACCCACGACCGTCGCGGAGGCGCTGCGCCTCCTCGATCCGCACGACGGCACCGTGCGGCCGCTCGGCGGCGGCACCGCGCTGATGCTGATGATGAAGGCCGGCGTGTTTCGGCCGACCCGCCTGGTCAGCCTGCGCAGGATCGCTGGACTGTCGCGCATCGTGGCAATGCCGGATGGCGGCCTCGTGATCGGCGCATTGACGCCGCTTTCCGACGTCGAGCGTTCGAACCAGGTCACCTATCGCGCCGGCGTGATCGTGCGCACCATGCGGCGGCTTTCCAACGTGCGCGTACGCAATGTGGCGACCATCGGAGGCTGCCTCGCCCACGGCGACCCGCATATGGACCTGCCGCCGGTTCTGATGGCGCTCAGCGCCGGCATCGTGGTGGTTGGCCGCGACGGCGAACGCACCCTCAAGGTCGAAGACCTGTTCTCCGGTTACTACGAAACCGTGCTCAAGCGCGACGAGATCATCACCGAGCTACACATCCCTTCCCAAGGTGCGCGGCGTGCCGCCTATCTCAAGTGCACCACCGGTTCGGCCGATGACTGGCCGGCGCTCGGCGTCGCCGTCTCGTTTGAGGTGGACGGCAAGGTGATCCGTGCGCCGCGCGTCGTGGTTAGCGCGGCTACCGAAAAGGCCACCCGCCTCAACGGCGCCGAAGCGGTGCTGTCCGACGCGGCGGTCGATGACGCGCTATTGGCGCGCGCGGGGGACGCCGCAGCCGACGAGGCCGACACGATATCCGACGTGCGCGGGTCGGCGCCCTACAAGCGCGAGCTGTTGCGCGTCTATGTGAGCCGCGCGGTGCGTCAAGCCTTCGAGGCAGATGGCCGCGATGGCGAAACGAGAGGAGCGGCACACTGATGGCAAGCGCAACCACCGCGACAGCGCGTCCGGGAGGACAAGTCGGCCGCAGCTTGCCTCGGCTCGAAGCGCGCGAAAAAGTCACCGGCCGGGCCGAATACACCCACAACCTGCGCCTGCCCGGGATGCTGCACGGCAAGGTGGTCCGCTCGACCATTGCCCATGGCCGCATCAAATCGATCGAGACCGGCGCCGCCAACGCAGTGCGTGGTGTCTATCGGATCGTCACAGCACAGGACGTGATCAAGGTCATTCCGCACCCTTATTACGGACCAGCGTTCCACGATCAGCCCGTCCTCGCGATCGACAAGGTGCACTATGTGGGCGAACCGATTGCCGTCGTGCTGGCCGACGACCCCCATGTCGCAGAGACGGCGGCCGCACTCATTGTCGCCGAATACGAAGAGCTGCCGGCCGTGTACGATGAGGTGGAAGCCGCGCAAAACAAGATTCTGGTGCACGACGAGCTAAAGCCCGCCGGGACCTTCGCGGACCTCAAACATCTCAAGGGTGTCAAGGGCACCAATATCGCGCTGGACTATCAATTGCGCAGAGGCGACGTCGAAAAGGCATTTGCCAAAGCCGCCCACGTATTCGAGCATGAATTCCGCACCCAGAAGGTGCTGCACCTTTCCTTCGAGCCTTTCGTCTCGATCGCCGATTACAAGGGCGATCGGCTCACGCTCTACACGGCCTCGCAAGGCCCGTCCTTCGTGCGCATCGAAATCGCGCGGCTGCTCGGCTGGCCCGAGAACCGCGTGCGCGTCAAGGTGCCGTTTTTGGGTGGCGGCTACGGCGGGAAGCTCTACATCAAGCTCGAGGCGCTGGTGACGGCGCTGTCGATGATCGCCAAGCGCCCTGTCAAGGTCGCGCTGTCAATGGAGGAGGTGTTCTACACCATCACCCGTCACCCGATGACGTTCCGCATCAAAAGCGGCGTCGACCAGGATGGGTGCATCACTGCGCGGCGCTGCGAAGTGTTCTGGAACGGCGGCGCCTATGCGGATATCGGCCCGCGGGTGGCGCAGAAATCGGGATTCACGGCTTCGGGTCCCTACGACATCGAAAACGTGTCGATCGATTCCTACGCGCTCTACACCAACCAGCCGCCCGCCGGGGCGCTGCGCGGCTTCGGTGTGCCACAGCTCGTGTGGGCCTATGAGTCCCACACCGACATGATGGCGCGGGCGCTTGAGATCGATCCGCTCGAATTCCGCCGCCGCAACATCATGCGCGAAGGGGGCCAGCACACCACCGGCACGCCGCTCAAGGATGCTCCGGTCGAGAAGGTGCTGGAACACCTTGCCGCGCGGATGAACTGGACAAAGCCGTTTGACCGCGGCGCCGGCCCGGTGCGGCGTGGCCGCGGTCTTGCGATCGCCATCAAGGCCGTGATCTCGCCCACCACTTCGGTCGCGATCGTGAACGTCAACGCCGACGGCAGCACCACGCTTTATTGCGGCACCGTGGACATGGGCCAGGGCTCCGACACCGCGATGGCGCAAATGGTGGGCGAAATACTCAACATTCCGGCAGAATCCGTAAACGTGGTGCCTCGCGATACCGATGTGACGCCCTACGACATGGGTACGCTCGGGTCGCGTTCGCTGTTCCACATGGGGCATGCCGTGCGGCTCGCCGCCGAACAAGCGCGCGACAAGATTGCATCACTCGCCCGCGATCTCGGCCTGCCGGAAGGCACCAACTATTCGGTAGCCGACCTGTTCCAGAAACGGTACGGCATGCAGGCCGGCAATATCGTCGGCACCGGCGTCTACAAACCGGACTACGTTCCACCGCAGCCCGGCACCGGGCTGACGCCAAACGTCACGCCGTTCTGGATGGTGTCGGGCGTAGGGGCCGAGGTCGAAGTCGACACCGAGACCGGCCATGTGCGCATTGCGCGGCTGCTCAATGTCTGCGAGATCGGCAGGCCGATCAATCCCAAGATCTGCGAGTCGCAGATTTCGGGCGCCGCCACGATGCAGCTCGGCTTTACCATGTTCGAGAAGATGCATTTCGACGGCGGCCAAGTCACCAATGCTTCGCTTGCGGACTACAAGATTCCCGGCTTCCACGACCTGCCGGTGATATTCGAGAACGAGACCATCGAGGCATACCAGTCCAACGGGCCGTTCGGCGGCAAGGGTGTCGGCGAGGTCGCAACCTTCTGTGTGTCGCCGGCGATCGGCAATGCGATCGACGATGCCGTAGGGGTGCGGCTGACGCAATTGCCGCTCAGCCCGGAAGCCGTGCTGCGTGCGCTGCGCGCCAAGGAAAATCGCCCGATCGAGGATGCGTGATGACTGACCTTCGCACCATCTGCTTCACGCTCAATGGCGAACAAGTCTCAGCGCAGATCGCCTCGCACCACAGTCTGCTCGAAGTCGTGCGCAACAATTTCAGCCTCTATGGCGCACGCGAAAGCTGCGGCCAAGGTTTGTGCGGCTGCTGTACCCTGATCGTCGACGGACGCCCGGTTTCCGGCTGCTTGTACCTCGCAGCCTTCGCGGACGGCGCCGTGGTGGAAACCGTCGAATACCTTGACCGCGACAACGTGCTCGATCCGGTACAGGAGGCCTTCATCGAAGAAGGCGCATTCCAATGCGGTTTCTGTACGCCGGGCTTTGTGCTGATGGTCAAACGGTTGCTCGACGAGCATCCCGATCCCGACGATGAGCGCATCCACGACTACCTGT
>JASHYD010001060.1 GCA_030043175.1 Xanthobacteraceae bacterium
CCCCTTCGCTTTGCGGCTTGTCTATTCTCGCAGTCGCACTTGATCCTTTATAGCCACCTGGCTGGACTGCCAGCCTCCTGCTTTTCCTGCTTGTGACACTCTCCAGCATGATCCTCGTTGAGGGGACGCGCTTTGCCGTCGGACCTACCAGAAGCTGTAGCTGAGAGCTCGAACCACGCGTTAAAGACCGCGATGCAGAGCTTAATGAACTCAAGGAGCACCAAAGTGGATCGTCCGCGCGCGGGAGGTCGCCTTGGGCGAACTGCTGGCCCTGAGACCGGCGGCTTGATTTGGGTTTGGCTGGCCTTGTTGCGCAGCCGCCGGCGCGATCAGCGCAGTGGATGCAGCAGCGATTTTGTAGCTCATGCGGTTCTCTCCCTGAATAGTCTCAAGCGGGCTGCCGCGTAGAAACGCAGAATGACCGGGTTCGGCGCGCTTCAGTCTTGAGACGATAGATTGTTCCCCCGGACAAGAACGAAAGTATCGAATGGGCATTTCGCTGCAAAGCAACGCACCAAGCGAAGTTGGGTGGCTACTGGAGAGGAAACCGCCATAGGTGGAAATCACCGTGAAACCGAGATGGTAACCTCCGCCCATCGCTCCTGCATATGATACACCGGCGGTCAAACCAACGTAGTCGTCACGGCAGCCTGACAACCTGAGCGGAAGTACCATCCGTTCGTACGCATCCGCGCTGAAGTCCCACAAATAACGTGGGACACTGGCGGCTCCGGCCGAATGCAGGAAAATTGGATCGCTGGTCAGCTGGTTTTTGCAAGCTGAAAACGTACGGTGCGACCCACGCTACCCGGATCTACACGGACACCGGGACAAAATGGCTGATGAGGAGGAGGACCACCAGCAGGACGAGCCCGATGCCGAGGCTCCAGCCGATCAACTTCTTTTCGATTGGCAACAGCGGCTCCACTGCTGCGTTGTGCAGTTCCCGTTGGAAATCGGACTGCATTGCAGATTCTCCTTAAGTTCAGCTGGCGAGCGGCGGTTTCACCCCGGCAAAAAAGAGCCATGATATGATCAGTCCGACCCAGATCACGAAACCGAACAGGCTGAGCAGGTAGACAGCCGCGAGTTTCCCGACGCCCTCCTGCCATAGCCTCCTGAAGTCGGAGAGCACGCCGATCGAGAAGAACGTCAAAACGAAGAAGATGACACGGAACGTATTGGCTTCGCCGATGGCGGTCGGCAGCCTGGAACTGATTTCGATCGGCATCCCAAGCGCAAGAGCTAGGCCGATCACGAATGTCATGACAAAACCGATAATGAATTTCGGGAAGCGTTGCCAGATTTCGGCAATGCGCGGGCGATCCCGCGTCGGGTTGATGTGCCTTGTCCATATGTAGCCGAGCACGAAGGCCCAGATGCCGATGAAAATATCAATGAAAACTTTTACCGTGGCGGTGACACCGAGGACCCAGCCCGGTTGATAGCGGATACCTTCAGCCGCGGATTTCGCTAAAATGAGGGACTCGGTGATGCCGCCGCCAGCAACCGCGGCGCCGTCGGTCTTGACCGCCAAGCCCATCCAGGCACCAGCGACCAGGGGCTCGTTCCAAAGGAAGCTTTGCGCTAGGAACGGCAGGATCAGCACTTCCACCACCGCAAAGATCAGAACGAGCGAGGAAACCATTACGGGCACGATGGGGCGCGCTCGGATAGCCCCACCGACTGCGATGGCAGCGGACACGCCACAGATCGAGATACCGGATGCGAGCGGCGCCGCCCATTCACGATTGAATCCGAACCACTTGCGGGCGATGTAGTAAACGACGGCCCAGTAGATCAGGTAAGCTTCAATGATCGCCGCAATCCCACGCCACAGGAGCGAGCTTGCGAGTGCGAGCCTACCCGCGGCTGTCACCGCCAGAAACGCGCCAAGTATTACAACGGCGATCTTGATGTAGAGTTCGGGCCGAATTGCCTCCTTAAGCCATTCAGCCAAACGCGGGAAGAAGTTGGCGATGACGAGACCTAAGAGCAGCGCGACCACATAGCCACCTTCGTTGGTCAACTTCAGCGACCAACCGATGCCAAATTTTTGCTGATCGGCCGGCGTGACTACCGCCACATAAGCACAGCTGCCAAGAACCCAACTCGCGTAGGTGAAGGCGAAGACCGCGGTGAAGGCGATGGCAAAGCGCGTCGCGTCGAGACAGAGAGCTTTTGCGCCTAGGGCGAGCACTGCCAGAAGTGCCAAGTAGGTGACGATGAGAGCACCGGGCCCGCCGAGCAGCGCAAAGGTCTTTGAAAACGGGCCAAGCGCCAGCCCGGGATCGATCCAAACCGATGTGCTGACGACCCACCCAAGCAAATCAACGCCCCAAAGCCAGCCCAGCGCCAACGCGAAAATGCCCAAGCCTATCCAGAGGGAGAGCCAATCCTCGGTGATCCAAGGGCTAGGCCCTGCCGCGCTGGTCGAGCGCGCTGTTTCTGTGGTGACGGACATCAGCTCCGCTCCGGCGTAAAGCAATGGGAAACAGAACATTGTTTTTTTGCAGAGGCAATGTCTGGGTGAAAAGAAGAAAGCTATGTCAACTACCAGCAGTCCAACCGCAGGATCGTTTCGTCAGGCTCCCCAATGGAGGAAATTTTTCACATGTGTAAGCTTTGCACAACAGATGCAGGTGCTCACAAATCTCAGATCAAACCGCAGCCCTTTCCGGCTGATGAGGTTAGCGCCGATCAGGCTCCCCCTGAGGCTCCAGCGTCTCTTGGTGGCCTACCTCTGCCGGCTTGCGCCGTGCACAAAGTCGTCAGCTCGTATGAGGGCCCCCCTGGTCAAGAGGTTTTTTCGCGATCAACATTTATCGACTCCCGCTTACGCTTACGCGAGTTGCATGTCTGCATTCATGGCACGGCAGCCCCTCTGCTTCGCCGCGCTGAGCGGTCAACCCCCCTTGCCTGTAAGGGTCGCGCCTTCAGACGCGAGGGGTTAACGGCGAAAGCCCGCGCCGAGCGGCAATAGTGTTGCCATGCAACGCTGGTTCTTAGTTTCCGATGATTCCAAGGTGGAGCCCTTGAGCGCTATGCGGCACTCGCCGCATCCACTTATATCCGGTGGCGGGGGAAGCCCCTTTGTACCGAGGTTCCTCTTGCAACGGTGCGAGGGCATAGGGCTCCAAGGAGGATGGGACCTTCTATCTGGAGGCGTATTGAGTCATGCTGACGATCGGCCACCCATCCACCTTGGAATCAGTACCGTTCCGTTTCCAGCGATTATCAGATCTTCAGGTTGGCGCCGTCTGGCACGAGACCGCTCTCGAGATAGCGCCAGAGTGCGATTCATGTGTGCAAAAAAGGGTCAAACCGCATCCAAAGAAAATCGCCGGGCACCGAAGCGGCCCCGGCGATCCTCGTTCCAGCGCTGATGGGTATCGCTAC
>JASHYD010001061.1 GCA_030043175.1 Xanthobacteraceae bacterium
GTCGACACGAAGATAGTCACCCCTTGATTGCGTGACAGATCGAGCAACAGCTCCCAGAACTGGTCCCGCGCCAAGGGATCGACGCCTGACGTCGGCTCGTCCAGAATCAGAATTTCCGGCCCGTGCACGATTGCGACTGCGAGCGACAGCCGCTGTCTGATGCCGAGCGGAAGATCCAGAGTGCGTTGATCGAGGTACTCCGCCAGCCCGAACCGCGCCACAAGATAGCCAATGCGCGTTCGTGACTTTGCTACCGGCAGGTGGAACAGCCGCGCATGAAGATCAAGGTTCTGTCGGACCGTGAGCTCGGTGTAGAGCGAGAATGACTGCGACATGTAGCCGACACGGGTGCGGGCGGCGATGCCGTCGGCGCCGAGCGGTTGGCCGAACAGCAGCGCCTCGCCCTCGCTCGGAGGCAAGAGGCCGGTCAGCATTTTCATGGTCGTGGTTTTGCCGCAGCCATTGGAGCCAACGAAGCCGAAGATTTCGCCGCGCTCGATTGTGAAGCTGACGCGATCGACCGCGGTAAAGTCTCCGAACCGGCAGGTGAGGTCGCGTGCAACAATCACCGGGTCGCCGTCAGGCCGGCCTCGTGGCGGAATCTTCAACGATTCATCCCCCCGGCGCTGTTTCGGCAGCAAGGCTACGAAAGCGTCCTCTACTGTGCTTGCTCCGGTATTTGCTTTGACCTCCGCCGGAGATCCTGTCGCCAACACTCGGCCTTCGTTCATCGCAACGAGCCAATCAAATCGCTCGGCTTCTTCCATATAGGCGGTCGCCACTATTACGCTCATCCCGGTCCGGCGGGTGCGCATCTCATCGATCAAAGTCCAGAATTGCCGGCGGGAAAGTGGATCCACCCCGGTCGTGGGTTCGTCGAGAATCAGCAGGTCAGGATCATGGATCAATGAACAGCACAGGCCAAGCTTCTGCCGCATCCCGCCCGACAGCTTCTTAGCAGGACGGTCGGAAAAATCGGCAAGTCCGGTGCTGCGGAGAAGCGTGAAAACCCGCCATTCCCGTTCGGATTGGGACTGCCCAAATAACCGCGCAAAGAATTCGATGTTTTCACGTACGCTGAGGTCTGGATATAGGTTTTTGCCCAGTCCCTGCGGCATATAGGCGATGCGAGGACATATGGCGGCGCGGTGCCGCGGATCTGTGATGTCGCCTCCCAACACGATGGCGCGGCCAGATTGTACTCGTCGCGCCCCCGCGATGAGGCTCAAGAGTGACGACTTGCCAACCCCGTCTGGCCCGATCAAGCCGACCATGCAGCCGGAGGGAAACTCGGCTGTGACAGCGTCGAGAGCGACCGCGCTGCCGTAGCGGTGGGTAATCTGGTGAAGATGCGCGACGGGGGGTGCACGCCCGGTCATTGTGGAGTTCTCCCCTGGAGCGCGATTGGCCAGGGCACGGCTGGGTCCGTAGTAACAAAGGCGATACCTGGCAGGCCGCTTCGAACCGCGTCCCCACGCGCACGCAAACGTTCGGGATCAATCCTGACCCGGACGCGGAACATCAGCTTGTCGCGCTCGCTCTGGGTCTCTACGGTTTTCGGCGTGAATTGCGCCTGCGTGGCGATAAACGACACCTTGGCCGGGATGGCGACACTGCGATTGGCGTCCAGCACGATGCGGGTGTCGGCACCGAACTTGACCTTTCCGGCCTGCTCGGTGGGGAGATAGATGTCCATATATACGTACGAGATGTCGAGCATGGTGAACACTTTGCCGCCGGCAGGAAGCACCTCGCCGACATTGGCTATCCGGTATTGAATGCGGCCGTCACGGGGAGCGATAAGCGTGTTATCGGCAATATTGACGGAGTATAGCTCGACGTCGTGCGTCGAGGCCTCGAGCGCATGTTGGGCTTCGGTGACACGATCCTCGGCGGCGCTCAGTGCAGCATTGGCGCCATCCAATTGCTGCTGGCGCTGGTCCAAGACTTCCTTCGTTTCTGCCCCCCTGTCAATCAGATATTTGGCGCGATCCAACTCCTGTTGCGCCAGCAGCGCCTGGGTCGTCTGTTGGGCGACATTGTGGTTGGCTTCATCAATGGCCCTTTGCGCCTGATTGACCTGCGCCTGAGATTTCTTCAGCGAGGCTTCCAAGTCTCTCGTATCCATGCGTGCAACGATTTGACCCGCTTTCACTATGGCGCCTTCATCAACAAAGATTTCGGCGATGCGCCCGGCAAACTTGGTATCAATATCGATCTCGTCTGCCTCAAGTCGCCCATTGCCAAAGACGATGCTGGGCGGCAACTGAAGGTGGGTTTGTTTCCACCAATAGAAGCCACCGAGCGAGCAGCCGATGATGATGGCCAAGGCGAGCGCAACTCGCGGCCAGTGCAAGCTGACAGATATCAGGTTATGGTTTGATCGCGGTGCCGGAGCATTGAAGTTCGCAGGAACGGGCGCGGGCTCGTGCAGCCTGGCGGCCGCGACCTTACCCACCCCGTCCTCAACCGACGACTCGGAGTGGCTGTCCTTGGTACCATTGGCCATATTTGCTTCCCTTCGATGGTCATTATCGAGTACTGATATCAAGGGGGCAATTCAGGCATTGGCCGTAAGGGAAAATACGGAGGTCTCCGCACTCCCGACTCGGCTGGTCTCGAAGATCGCCAGCGCAGCACTCGGCCGAGCCTCCGGTCTGTCGTTCTTCACTCAATTTTTGAGTAATCAAAAGCGGAAAATGGGCTTTGACATGCCTCAAGGCGGAACCGACTTGCAGAGAAGCGCTGGTATATTCATCCACGTTCATTTGGAGGTGACCTTGGGCTTCTGGCGAGGTTCAACGCGCCAAATGCATACCGTCGCGCGCCTTAGTGGCCGGATTGGGTAGTCAACGCAAAACAAGGCAATGCAAAAGGATCAACGAGACCACAAAGCCGCTCACTCGCTCGAAATTGGTCCATCCTCGCCCTTAGGTTTTTCCGGCGAATCGCAAACGACCTCAGCGAAATGGCCGGTGCATGGCGACGTCTTCGGTCTCGACATCGGTAAAGCGCGCTAGTTTTCTGCCGAAGCGATATGGCCTAATGGCTCAAGAGTGCCCGACTACGCGTCGCGTTTCTCAGGCTTGATATCCCCGCACGGGTCGCCGCTCGCGATTCTCTCGAGCACTGCATTCGCGGGGCGAACCAGCCAATGCGTGGCCCGTATCTGGGTGGACTTGTCTCCGTCTCCCTAATATCAGGCGGCGAAAATTGCATACCCAAAGAGGTGATTGATCTTGCTCAATGCCGGACCGCGGGACCCGTGCTCTTTGCCAAAATTGTTGGAAACGAACAGGAGGTTTTATGTGTAGAAAACTTATCGCATTGGTCGGAATGTCGCTCATGATCGGTTCTGCATCGACCAGTGCATTTGCGGTCAGCAAACGCACCTCAGCGGCAGCGGCAGCGGACGTTCGAGCGTTGGTGCGCATGATGGATAAGGACCAGAATGGCACGGTGTCGAAGGAAGAGTTCCTGCAATACATGGGCCAGGTCTTCGATGGCCTCGATGTCAATCGGAGCGGTCAACTCGAGCCTAACGAGGTGCGTTCTCTGGCATCCCGAGATTGGCTGGCGTGTAATACCCTCGCCTTCCAGAGAGGCGTCAACGTCAACGACCGCCGGTCGACGGACACGGGCCCATCAGACTGGAGGCAGTTCATGACTTCCTGCCTGGCCGGAAAGGTGCATTGATCCACGCGATCACCGATTGGCAGCCAGAGCGCAGAGTCACCTCAAACAAAACTGGAGGAACCGCTTAGGGTTTCTCCAGGTGGATAGAGATCGCTGTTCACACCGGACTTGCTCGCCGTGTATATCGAAGTGGGACCTCTGCTGGTCAGCGAACGGTAACCTTGCAGTCCTGGTTGGATGACCCTTGCTGCCTAGGGCATGGCATCAGGCCTCTCCTCAATCGCATCCGGGCGAGGACAGAAAACGGACCCACGGCTTCATCGTTGGCGGCCCATGCAGCCCATGGCGCGGGGCGCCGCCATGCTGGACTCGGCACAGGGTGTCTAAGCCTCCACGTTCACCCGAAAGTGGCCCTTATTAGAGGCTGGCACCGCTTACCGACCACAAGAGGCTATGCTGATCTGTAGCGACCTGCGGATGTGCTGCTTTGCGCGTCCTTCACGAGGATCGCCCAATCAATCGATGGCCATCGCATCGCGCCTTTGCATCAGCCCACCAGATGCTTTTCAATCTCATGTACTGGATGCTTCGTCAGATCCTTATCGACTTCGGCGATGATGCGGCCCTTCACATCGGAGTGGAACGCCACCCGCAGATCCGCGAGCGTCCGCGGCGGGGCTACCACGACCAGCGCCTTCACCTTACGCTCGCGCACAAGCCTTTCCATCGCCGCAGCGACCCGCCGAACGAAGCGGTGCTGTGCCAGGTTGTGCCAATCGGTGTCTTCAACACCGCTGCGGAGGTTTGTACCGGCCCGCTTGAAAGCGCGGCCCGGGCGATCACTGCCCTGCTCCCGGGTCGGGGGGTTGTCATCGACGAACGCGCGCTCGGTCTTCAAGTGTGGATACTCTTCGTCGCCTACATTGCGCAAGAACAAAGCCTTCTGGCCGTCGCCGACGAATACAAATGCGTCATGAGGGATTTCGAGAGTGTTCATAGGAGATCTCCGCCCGGCCGAAGCCGCGTTGACTCTGCTCATATGATATTTATCGATTGCAGCGAGATGCTTTGATTTCGATCAAGCTTCGTTCCGACAAACACATTGCCCATTCCGCAGTGTCTTTCGGCAAGCTCATTCCGCTGCTCGGGGGCATGGGGCATGAATGTGGCGTGGTCCGCGCGGTGTTGCTTGACAAACGATGGCAAAGCTTCGGGCGTACGAGCGCAACGAATGAGGCAATCACCACTTGAGCGTCAGGCAGACTGCGCGAGATCTCGCGCGTGCGCTCGACATGCTTCAGAAACCGATCCGGATCGTTTGAGGAAACGCTGCGGAGGCAGGTACCTCACCGTCCAACCCGTGGAAAGAACGGCCATCGCGTTGAGGCCGATGCGGAGATTTCGGTGCTGACGCCGCAACGCGCAGACATCTCACCGACATCCGCATACGGCCGGTCATGCATATGTGATAGAGGCAGTGAAACTCTGTGGTCAAGCCCGCCTCCGAAACCCACATGAAAGCGAACGGGGTGATGGCCTCGACGTCACCTGGTGACAAGCGATCCAGAAAGCGATAGATCACCTCGCGCCTATCGGGAACATCTGGAAGCGCGAGGCGATCTGCTCCGACGCGGTTGCTGGCATCGCGTGTCATCGTAGGTTCTGCCCGCACGTAGCAGACTCAAGCCCTCAGGCGCACTGCGTGGGCCTAACCATCGCGAGGAGTTTGCGACCGTGATCAACGAACGATTTGTCAACAGAAGTTCGGTAACGTCGCATACCTGGCGATCAGTCTTCGCCGTGGTCACGTCAACCATAACATCAGGCGACTTCATGAACAGATCCTCACCTGGTATCTCGGCGCAGAAAATTGATCTGCCTCAATGAAGATCAGTCCACGTTAGCATTCTAAACTAAAATTGTCTGCCTCTGCGGCGAAGCAGTTCGGCGTGTATATCCTGCGTGGTGCTTTTCATGAATTCGCTGAAGTGCCAACTTCCGATCGCGGACGTAGCAGTCGCAGCGACAACCCCGACGCCGCCCTCGCGCGCGATCGGCATTGCTTCGGCCGTGTGGGCCGGCTCCATCTTTCTCAGCCGGGTTATAGGGTTATTGCGCGAACAGGTCATCGGCCGCACGCTTGGTGCGACTCGCGAGGCCGACCTCTACTTCGCAAGCTTCACGTTGCCGGATTTCTTGAACTACCTGCTGGCTGCGGGGGTACTATCAATCGTCTTTATTCCGATCTTCCTGATGCACCTTCAGCGCGGGGAAGAGAAGCGCGCCTGGGAGGCCTTTAGCGTGATCGCAAACTTCATCCTGCTCGCGAGTTGCGGTGGGATCGCGCTACTCATGGTATTTGCCAAGCCACTGGCGGGCTGGGTAGCGCCCGGATTCACGAGTCCGCACGAGATAGAGACGCTGGTCAGGCTCACGCGCATCATCCTACCGGCGCAGCTCTTCCATGTCATCGGAGGGCTGTTGTCGGCAGCGCTGCAGGCCCAGGATCGACACGTCCTACCGGCCCTGGCCCCGCTTGTCTACTCCGCGGCCATCATCATGGGCGGTCTCGGAGGTACGTGCTTCACTCACGTAGGTGCTGATGGATTCGCGTGGGGCGTGCTGGTGGGCTCCGTACTTGGACCTTTCGCCCTGCCGCTCTACGGATGCATTCAGACCCGTATGCGCTGGCACCTGATGTTTTCGTTTCGCAATCGAGATCTGCGGCGCTACCTTTGGCTGTCGGCTCCGATCATGATCGGCTTCTCCATCGTGGCGGTCGACGAATGGATCATCAAGAACCAGGCTTCGTACCTCAGTGAAGGCATGCTGTCGTATCTGCAGTATGGTCGTACGCTGATGAAAGTGCCAATCGGTGTGTTCGGCATGGCGGCCGGAGTGGCGGCCTATCCGACCATCAGCCGCTTGGTTTCGGCCGGCAGCATGGCCGAGGCGTATGGTTTGTTGTGCCGCGCGGTGCGCCTCATGCTAGTTGCCAGCTTCGCGGCCCAGGTCTGTTTAACATTAGTGGGTTTCGAGGCGAGCTATCTGATCTGGGGCCTGTTTGCCAATCGTTTCACGGTTGCAGATGCGCAGTCCACGTCATTGATTCTTGCCTATTTGTGCCTAGGGCTCGGCGGATGGGCTGCGCAGAGCGTCATCAGCCGCGGCTTCTACGCCCTTGAAAGCACCTGGTTGCCCACGCTGGTCGGCACCGCGATCGCGTTCGTCATGGTGCCGGTCTATGTCGCCATGCGCCAGCAATGGGGCGCCATCGGGCTCGCGATGTCCAGCGCAATCGCTATTCTGACTTACGTGCTCGTGCTTGGCTATCTGCAACGCCGCCGTTTCGAGCGCGAAACGGCTGCCATCGGTGCCTCTCTCGACGGTGTGCCCGGCATGTTGAGTAGTGCGTTGCGCCTCGCCTTGGCGGCCACTGTGGCAACAGCGCTGGGCCTTGGTGCGCGTATTGTATTGTTGCATCTCCTGCCGGGCACGGACCTAATCATCATTCTCTTGCGTGCTGCGGTGCTTTGCGCCCTTGGCACGGTCATTTACCTGGAGTTCGCGCGCCGACTTGGCGTACGCGATCTGGACATGATGAAGCGCGTGTTGCGGCGCCGTCTCGGCTTGCAGCGTCGCACCTCATGAGGCGCGCCGCCGCGACGCTGAGCCGGAAACGGCTATTATGCGGTTCGCGTCGGCGCAGCTGTGGCACAGGATAATCGCGAAAACAGTCCTCCGCACTAACACGTTCCGCTGCAACTACCTCCCTTGTAAATGCGACGTAGTCGACAATTGCGCGAATCCTCATTCGTAAAATTGCCGGCGCGAACCGCATCGACCGCCCCACACAAGCATGTCTCTAACAAGAAACCTAGGCGGTGCAACGCGGTAATACCTCTCCTGCCGGCGAGGACGACCAAGCCGGGCAACTATTTCATGTCGCCGCAGGTCGACCCGCGACCGCTCCTCCGTTCCACACCTGCGCTGCCGGCGTGGGGACCTCTCACGTATGTACTCTAACAAGCGAGCTCCGAGGACGGCGATGCCGTCCCTTGGCTTAAGTGGGGGTGTTCGAGGTGCCCCGGGTCAAACTAGAAAACGGGCTCTTGCGCACCAAGGAAAGTCCGACCTCTTTGCCGACGGCGGCAAAGTTATATGATCGCGGAGCTGCGTGGGACAATAGTTTCATGCAGGGGGGTCGGCCAGAGGCCGGTGGGGAAC
>JASHYD010001062.1 GCA_030043175.1 Xanthobacteraceae bacterium
GTCTGCCGCGTATTCGCAGCGAACACGACCGTTTCTCGCTAAAGGGGCGAGGTCTTCCTGGTTCTTGAGAGCGAACTTGCGACCGATCATTCGCCGAGCCCATAGCGACGGAATTCTCCGGCGACTCCCGGATCGAGCGCTGTCGCCGCCGCGAGATCGGCGCGGCCACCTTCGGGATCATTTTGGCCCAGGCGGGCGAGTCCGCGGCCGTAAAGGGAGGCCGGCTCTCGAGGATTACCAGCCAGCGCCGCGTCGTAATCGACAACCGCCTGTTCGAACCGGCCAAGCTTTAAATATGTGAAGCCGCGGCTGTCGAGGGCGCCCGGATCGCCGGGCGCAAGCTGCAAGGCTTGGTTGCAGTCTGCAAGCGCTTCCTCAAGGCGGCCCAATACCGCACGATCCCAACAGCGATTATTCCAGGCCTTGGCGTTGCTTGGTTCGATGATGATGAGACGGCTGTAATCCTCGGCGGCGCGATCATAAAGACCGGCTCGCTCATGAGCATCGCCGCGCTCCCCCAGAGCTTCAACGTCGCCGGGGACGAGACGGAGCGCCGCGTCATAATCCGCGATAGCAGCGCCATAGTCCTTCTTCCGATAGTGGAGGCGGCCGCGCCCCACATGGGCGTCGGCATCCATCGGATCGAGTTCGAGGGCGCGGTCATAGTCCGCGACGGCACGGTCGATCTCGCCCCTCGCAGTTAACGCTCCGGCGCGGTTGAAGAAGGCGACCGCGCGGTTCGGGTCGAGCATGATCGCGCCGTCATAGTCGCCGATCGCGCGCTCGACATCGCCACGAATCGCGTAGAGATTGCCGCGGGCGACATGCACCGCTGCGCCCTCCGGGCCGCTGATTTCGCCCCGCGCCAGGGCATCGAGGAGACGCGTGCAGGCGGCGATCGCCTGCTCGGGCTGTGTGGCATTGTTGGAATTGATACAAGAATCGCGATCGCCCAATATTTGGGCGGTTTGCGCGAGCGCTGTTGCCGAAATACCAGTTGGGACCGCAAGGAGAAGTGCGACGGCACAGCTCTGGAGCGTGTTCATGGCGTGTCGTTTTCCTTCAGGCGAGCTTCCACTGCGCTAAGCCTATCTGGTGGCGACCGCTCGGCCAAGCCCGGGGCATCGCTGAGAACCTACCATCTGCGGCAGAAAGCGAAGAGATCGTCGTTTTTTGAAATTGTCAGCTCGTCTATGTTCGTCGGTGCTCAAGATCTCGCTCGGAGTCAAGCTGCTCGCGATGGTGTCCACGTTCACGCGCAAGCAGCGTCCAGTCAAACAGCGCAGTTCGCTTGCGCTCGCATCTCTCGATCATAAGTGACGCGATCAGGTCCCGTCTTTCCGCAAGCGTTCGGCACCATCGCGTGTAACGAAGAGCAGCTTGCGGTAGATTGAGCTCCACGCTGATTGCCGAACGCGAAGGACACGTCCTCCATCTCCAGGATAGCTCGTGAGACAAGGCCCATGTATTCTGAAAGGCCGGCCTTCGCGCTCATCGACGCTTGGCCAGCTGTCCGCAGGCATGGCGACGCCACTTCTGGCTGGAGTGCTTTCGTAGCGCAACCTCGTACGGATACCCGCCGAGCCGATTAACGGCACTGCGGCGCACGACGAGCTCCGACCCGTCAAGGTCCGGCATGATACAATCGGCGAATTCGCCTTGCCGCTACGCCGCCCGACGGCTCTGGATCAGACGACCGCCACCTGGGCCGCGCCCTCCATGAACTCACCGATCACCGCGGCTCGATCGAAGCCTTCGTGTCGGAATATCGAGAGCACATCGTTCGCCGATTCGGCCGCGCAGGCCACGAGCAGACCGCCGCTCGTCTGCGGATCGGTAAGCAACGCCTTGCGTGCCATGCCGAGATTGCCGCCGAGGCTGACCTCGCTACCGTAGGATGCCCAGTTGCGCGCCGAGGCGCCGGTGACGAATCCCTCGGCCGCCATATCCTCGACGCGCGGCAGCAGAGGAATGCGATCCATTACGATCTCGGCGCGCAGATTTGCGTTGCGACACAGGGGCAAAAGATGACCGAGCAGACCGAATCCCGTCACGTCAGTCATCGCGTGCACCGCGGAAAGCTCCGACAGCAGCGCCCCCGGGGTATTGAGTTTTGTTGTCGAGGCGACGAGCTCGCGGTAGCCGGCCGCATCGAGCTTGTTCTTCTTGACTGCCGCGGACAGCACCCCGACGCCCAGGGGCTTGCCCAAAATCAGCTTGTCGCCTGGGCGGGCACCGCGATTCGTCTTGACCTTGTCGGGATGCACCAGCCCCATGACCACGAGGCCGTAAATCGGCTCCACCGAGTCGATGGTGTGGCCACCAGCGATCGGCACGTGGGCTTCACGGCACACCGATTCGCCGCCGTCGAGGATGCTGCGAATAACTTCGAGGGGAAGCTTGTCAATCGGCATACCGACGAGGGCGAGCGCCATCATTGGCGTGCCGCCCATCGCGTACACGTCCGAGATCGCGTTGGTCGCCGCGATCCGTCCGAAGTCGTAGGGATCATCAACGATCGGCATGAAGAAGTCGGTCGTCGAAACCAGCGCCTGGTTGTCGTTGAGCTTGTAGACGGCGGCGTCGTCGCCGGTTTCGATGCCGACGATAAGGTGCGGCGGCACCAAGGGCGTGCGGGCATTGCGCAGTATGTCAGTCAGAATATTCGGCGCGATTTTGCAGCCGCAGCCGCCGCCGTGCGAGAATGAGGTGAGCCGGATCTCGGTCATGGTGTTCATTTGGGTTCCTATCGTTTATGTTCGCTGCCGCGAAATACCGCGGGTCCAGAAGCCTGATGCAAACCATCCTCGCCATGCCCATGCAATGGTCGGGTCAACGCCTCGTTCACCAGGCGATTGACGTCGGCCCACTCGCGCGCCGGTTCGAACAGCGGCGCACGCGCCGCGCATTGGCGTCGCAGACGAGCAAGAAAATCAGGTTCCTGGCTCGCGCGGTCCATCAGCTGCGCCAGCGCTTCGTCGTCACCCAACGCGAAGTAACCATCATAGTCCGCACCCAGCATGCCGAGGTTGCCGGGAATCCTGCTGGCCAGCACCGGCACGCCGCAAGTGACTGCCTCGACGATTACGTTGGCACCGCCCTCCATCACGCTGGAGATTATCATTGCACGGGCGTTGCGGATTTGCCGCCGCGTTTCGTGATGTGGCCGAGCACCGAGCCAGAGATATCGTCGAACCGATGGCCAGGTATGGGTCATCAGCTCATGCGCCGCCTGCGCATACTCTTCACTCAATGCTTCACCGATATGAATCAACCGCACGTTGGAAGTCGCCGGCAATCGCACGATCGCGCGCATTGGTGTCGCGGGATCCTTCTCGGCGCGCATATGACCGACCAGCACCAGATCGAAAGTGCGCGCGCGCGGCGTGCCTGGCGCAAGGGACGGCGCCGACTGGTAGATGACGCGACATTTTGGTCGATGAACGGGATCGATCGCGTCAAGCCCGGCCTCCTGCAAAACGATCAAATGCGTCGCGAGATTCAGCGACCGCCGCGCCGTGAGATCTGCCGGGAGGTCGCGGTAGAGATCGGTGCCGGTGAGTACCACTACGCGAGGACAATCCGGAAACGCCTCTGCGTGGCGCTCGACCGCGTCGGCCGAGCGGCGCGCGTGCAGCGCGATCAGGCATTGTGGCGTCGTTTGCGGTGTCCACTCGCCGCACAGCTCGACATCAAAACGCGCACGCAGGATACGCGACCAGCGATGCGCGGTGCGCCAGTTGCCGTTGTTTGCTGCGCGCAGCGCCGGACTGACGATCGTGACTTTTGTCCTTTGGGAGCGCATTGATGAGGACCGAAGGGATCGAGGCACGAGGGTTAACCCGGAGCCGCCTTGAGTGCGCTATGGACGATGCGCATGAGCGCACGTGGGCGATCCTTGCGAATCTCACACCCGATCAATGGCGCGTCCCGTACCATGCCGGCATCAATCCGCCTCTTTGGGAGTACGGCCACATCGCGTGGTTCACTGAATGGTGGGTGTTGCGCGAAGCGTACTGGAACGAGCACGGTGACCTCGTCACGCGCCGCGGCTCGCTGTTTTCCGACACCGACCGCTGGTTCGATTCCGGCCGTGTCGCGCATGTCAACCGTTGGACACTTGATCTTCCTCCACTTGCCGAGCTCTGCGACTACGCCCACGAGGTGTTCGAACGTGTGCGGACAAAGCTTGCCGCGAGCGACACGTGCGATCTCGAAGCGTTCCGGCTCACGCTGTTCCACGAGGATATGCATGGCGAGGCACTCACTTACATGCGTCAGACGCTCGATTACTCGATGCCGTATTCGGATCGCATCGCGGCGCACCGCGGCGAACACGAGGACATCGAGCTCCCGGGCGGCCCGTTCGCGCAGGGCTCGACACGCGATGACGGGTTCGTGTTCGACAACGAGAAGTGGGCCCATGACGTGCAGCTCGCACCCGCGCGGATCGCGAGGGCATGCGTGACCAATGCGGCCTATGCCGCGTTCGTCGACGCTGGCGGCTATCGCGACACGCAGTGGTGGTCGCACGAAGGTCGGGCATGGCTCGCCGACCGGCGCCTCGCCCATCCGGCGCGATGGCGCAAAGGACGCGACGGCTGGGAGCATCGCTGGTTCGCACGCTGGGAGAGTTTGCCGCCCGACCAACCGGTGTGTCACGTCAGCGCGTTTGAGGCCGAAGCGTATTGCAGCTGGGCGCGTCGACGCCTCCCCACCGAAGCAGAGTGGGAGCGCGCAGCCACTCTCGGCCTGATCGACTGGGGCTGCTCGGTGTGGGAGTGGATGGCGGACGCTTTCGCACCATATCCCGGCTTTTCCGCGGATCGCTATCGCGATTACTCGCAGCCGTGGTTCCACACGCACCGCAGCGTCCGTGGCGGCTCCTTCGTAACGCGACCTCGCATGCATCATCCGCGTTATCGCAACTTTTATCTGCCCCATCGCAACGACATCTTCATTGGTTTTCGTACCTGCGCGCTCGCTTGAGTCATGCGTTACGGGCTCAGCACTTGTTCGCTGCATAACGCGCCCGAATAGGCGAGGAGCGGCCGGAGACGCGCGATCGCTGAGTCTCGGTGATTCGGCTTGCTCCGTCATTTTCAATAGCGCGTCTCGACCGCCTGGTCCACGAGTTCACCAACCGCTCTTGAAGCCGCCGATCACGCACGTCGTGAAGCGCTTAGCAAACCTCGCAAAAAGGGCCAGATTTCCGAACCCCGCCAATCACTGTTAGCCCGAACCACCACTCTACACAAATTTTCGCACTCCGGATTCTTCGGCAGCCAATCGCCATAACCAAGCTGCGCCTCAGTCCCGTCCAATTATGCGGGCGGGAGATCACGCAGTACTGACCAGACCTTCCGCAAGGTCGAAAAGTGGCCGCCAATAGGAATATCGGCGCACCGTTGCAACCTTGATCGATCGCCGCGAGAGCCGTATGGAATGCAGTGCTCGTGATCGAACGGTTTTGTGCGCCAATCGCCTGGCTGTCGTGCCCCTTTGTTGGCGAGGGCATGTCGCAGGATGACGAAGCATCCGCGGATGCGCCTTGGGCTCAAGGCCAAGACCGCGACGAGCCCGTGCATGAGGTGCTCGGAAAAGACTGCACCTCGGCGGGGCTCGCAAATCATCACGTGCATAATCCAACGCCAGTTGCAATGGCGAGCCTGAGCGGTGCTCGGTGGCAAGCCCGCAGTCCCGCTGGGTTGCTACCAAAACAGCCACGATATCTGGCAACCGCCGAGAGAAACGGATTCTAGTCGCGCTAGAACTTTCCGAATCGTCACGAGCTCCGCGGATCACCAAAAATTCGAGCATAATTTTCGACATTTCGACATCTTGCAAAATCTCGAATTTCGGGACGCATCCCCTCAAAGCAGATCTGGACAGATGCCACCCTAGAAAGGTTAAGCCTTGCACCTTGGAAACAACACAACGCGCGTGGCTTTACGTTCAGGCGCTCGGATCGGCGGCCAACGCACTGTCGGCTTCGGATGTCGCCAATAGCTTGGTGTGGGCCGCCGTTTGACCGGGTTACGGACTCAATTAGCTCATATCCAATGGACCGCGGTGGCGACGAGAGAGGGGCTGTAAAACAAGTTTTGAGCGCGTTTGTCGTGCGCGTGGCAATGCGCGGATGGCGCTGCGTGACGCCGGGTGGTTGCCCCCGGCGTTTTCAATCGCAATCGCTGACGTGCGAAACCGACCTGCGAGGCACTCGGAGGCATTGCACATGTCGACGCCGCGCGCGTCTACAAGGGGCACCGCACGACTCTCACGAAGGCGCACCGCCTCGGCGCGGCACACGTCGCCAGGCCTCTCGCCCGGCGACATCCACTGCGCGCTGCGGGCGAGCAATTAATGTTCGCCTTGGCGCCGAACCGCTTCAATCGATTTTCGAGTGCATTACCAGGTTGGCTGGGAGGCGCCCTAGTTGCTTCGACGAATGTCTTGTCTGTGTCTGAGCGCGCGTGCACGACGGGCGTTCATGCGGAGGCGTGGCTTTCGCAACCCGAGCTGAACTCCGTTTGAGCAGTTCCGGCAGCTTTGCGAAATCGAGCGCAATCTGTCGCGCCTCCTCGATCGTCAGGAAGCCGGTGTGTCCCGCGGTATTCGGGTCTGTACGGCCGTAGAAAACGCCCAGTTGTCGGCCAGTGGCATCATCGACGGCGAATCCGTTCGGAATCTCGGCGATCCGCCACGGTGTCGGAAAGCGGCTGCTCATAGGACTGGCTCTCCTGTCCGTGGCATTCGCTCCAATCGTCGCCGAGTGAACGCGCGCGCTTGATCCTCGACGTCAGCGAGCAGGATGTAATCCTTAGCCATGAGCGAATAGCGATTTTTCATTTGGCTTGAGAGAGTAATTGTGGCGAGGTGGCGACACTCCTCCGCGAGGTCGCGATAACGTTCTGCGCGATTTACTGTATCCAACATACGACACCTCTGTGGTCATCAGGCTACAGACGGGGCGGCCGAGGATCCCAGAACAGCAGCCGATCAAGAGAACTGACCCCAGGGCAACAAACGGTCAGGGAGTAGCGAGGGCCACGACCGAGCCCAACGCGATTGCGCCAATCGCAGCTCTGCTATCTGTGATGGGTAACTCCCGCGCGTCCGGTGCCCGATGGTTATGTCGATCACCAGACGGAAAAGTCCGGCGGGTAAGTTCTTGTTCCCGCCTTCCCTTCACATATCTGCGAGCAACTCCTGGACCCCAATCACACATTTGCGAGGGCAGACCGTCGCACCGTCCGCCAGCAGGAAAGGGAGCAACTCACGGAAATCACCGGCCGCCCGCAAAGGTCTCACCAAACCCGGTGGGGACCGACGCCGCCATACCACTGCAACGAAAGTAGCTGGCGGCGCACGGCATTGGAGAAACAATGTCGCCCGGCATAAATCCGACGCCATCTCTCCGCCCGCTTTCATGGGCTCATACCCACGAGGTGGTATTAGCGGCCCCTGGCCCCGTGCGACCGAGCCTGCGGCATGTTTCTTGGCAGTCCGCGGGATTTGGGTTCCCCAGCAACGTCACCAGCACGCGCCTGGCAGGCTTTCCCGGCGAGTAGCCCCGCCCGGCGTCACATCCGAGCAGGGCTCACACGCGTCTCGCCGCTCAGTGCGCGAGCGGATCGGGCCGCAGCTGGAAATGAACGACCATCGGCTTGCGTCCCTTCCCGCCTTCCTTGAGCCACGGCGCACGATCGCCACTCGTGGTCCACAGTCCACGGCCCTTCCAGCCCGCGTTCGGGTCGTCGATGCGCCCATCGAATCCCTTGGCATAGAAGCCGAGCGGGTAAGGCACGCGCAGCGTGACCATCTTGCCATCCTTGAGCGCGATCAGGCCGTCGTTGAGATTGCCGGTGGACATCGGGACATCATCCCCCAGCCCGAAGGTGTTGTGCTGGTCAACCCAGCTGTAGTAGCTCGCTTCGGCACTATTGTCGCCAATGCCTTCGAAGCCAGGGCCCGGATACTTGTAGAACTTCCACCCCTCGGGACAATGGTCACCGGTGGCGTTGGGGCCGTTGAGCGGCCCTTTGCATAGACTCCTGTCGAAGCTGCCGATGTGCCCGCTCGCGAGGGACACCCACACGACGCCCTTGCTGTCTATATCGCCGCCACGCGGGCCGTAGCCCGGCAGCGGAATGTTGTAGATTTCCGTCAGGGCCGTTTCGGGCGGGTTGGCACCCGGGGCGACGCGGATCACGGCGCCCCGGCCGACGAACACGCCGACTGTGCCCCAGATGGAGCCGTCAACCGGATTGGGCATCACGGCATAGAAGCCGCCGCTGCCGGTGATGCGCTTGTCCTTGGTCGGATCGACCGGCTGGTTGGGCTCGACATAGTCGTCGCGCTTGCCGTTGCCGTTGGTATCGAGAACGAACGCCGTCCAGCC
>JASHYD010000105.1 GCA_030043175.1 Xanthobacteraceae bacterium
GAATTTCCATTTTTCCAGGAGCGCTCGCCTCCTGTGGTGGTCGCCAACGCTGCGGACGGCTCGGCCGCGCCAGCGTCGACCGGGGCGGTTCGCACGCTCGCCAACTCGGGCTCCGGCGACGTGACAGCGCCGCTGCGCGCCATCACTCTTAAGCTTGGTGCGGAGCCGCCGGCCGCGTCCACAAGCGCATGTCAAGCGGACGACTTTAAGGAGTTCGAACCTGGCGCGGTGGCGCTGATCAGACGCGGGACCTGCCAGTTCGTGGCGAAGGTCGAAAACGCCGTCGCGGCCGGCGCCGTCGGAGTCATCATCATGAATGAAGGCACCGACGGGCGGAAAGATGCCTTCTCGGGTCAGCTCACCAAGCCGGTCCCGGTTCCGGTGGTCGGCATCCCCTACGCGCTCGGCCGCACGCTCGGCCTAGAGGCTCAGACCGGCCGCGTCACTGTTCATCTGGCCGTGGACGCCATTGCCGGCAAACGGCTCTCGCACAATGTCATCGCTGAGACGGCGGGCGCCAGCGAGGCTGCATGGATCGTGGTCGGCGCGCATCTCGACAGTGTCCCGGAGGGCCCGGGCATCAACGACAATGGCAGCGGCACGGCCGCCGTGCTCGAAGCGGCTCTGCAGCTGGCCGAGGGACCGGCTCAAGGGCGCCGTCCTCTGCGCTTTGCATTCTGGGGCGCCGAAGAGCGCGGCCTCATCGGATCGCGGCACCACGTCGAAGCCTTGTCCGAGGAGGAGCGGCGGCGGATCGCGCTCTACATTAATCTCGACATGGTCGGCTCCCCGAATTTCACGCGCTACGTCCAGGGCCCCGCGACGACGCCCGATGGCCCCGCTGCTCTCGTGCGGCGCGAACTTGTCGCCCAATTTCGCGACCGCGGCCTGAACATTGAGGAACGCACCGGAACCAGATTTGGCAGCGACGACTCCTCTTTTTCCGAGAAGGGCATCCCGACCGTCGGGCTTTACACCGGTGCAGGCGGCTCGAAGTCGGAGAGCCAGGCGAGCTTGTTCGGCGGCACAGCAGGCCGGCCTTTTGATCCGTGCTATCACCAGGCCTGCGACACGATCGACAACATTGATCGCGGCGTCCTCGAGCAGAATGCTCAGGCCCTGGTGCGGGCGCTCAAAGCGGTGATGGTTGCGGGGCCGGGGAATGAAGGAGCTGTCCGATAGTTGCTCGCTTGAGCCACCTCGGGGGATTGAGCATCGACCACAACCGTGACACCGGGACGGCCCCGAGGCAGCCTCGTCCCACATCGCGGCTGGGTAGCGCGATCTCATGCGGAGTAACCCCAGAATCTGCGCGCTCATCGCGAATTCCGGGTGAGGGACCTCTCCACAGGGCTTTGCCCGCCGAGTGTGCGCTTCACCGATCCCTCTCCCGGCACGCCGAGGGCGTGGTCACCCGGTCTGCCCACCGCGTCCGTCAGCGAGCAAAGAGGCGGCACCACCAGGCTAGCCCGACGTCACCGCCTCGCCGCACCCCGCCTCGAGAAAATCCCGGTAGGCCGCCGCAATTCCATCGCGCAATTCCGTGCGTGCCGACCAGCCCAATTTCGTCAAAGCGCTCACATCAAGCAATTTCCGCGGCGCGCCGTCCGGGCGGGAGGGGTCGAACACGATGTCGCCCGCATAGCCGACCACGCCGGCAACCAGCCTGGCAAAATCGGCGATCGTCACGTCGTGGCCGGTGCCGACGTTGAGGATGCGCTCGTCGGAATAGTTCTTCAACGCAAACACGCAGGCATCGGCAAGGTCATCGACGGCCAGGAATTCGCGCCGTGGCCGTCCCGTGCCCCACACTGTAACGGAGGGCACCTTACCAAGCTTGGCCTCATGGAAACGCCGGATCAGCGCCGCCGGCACATGGCTGTGCTCGGGATGATAGTTGTCGCGCGGGCCATAGAGGTTGGTCGGCATCAGCGCGATGAAATCGGCGCCATGTTGGCGGCGATGGGCTTCGACGAGCTTGATGCCGGCGATCTTGGCGACCGCGTACCACTCGTTGGTCGGCTCGAGCGGGCCGGTGAGCAGCGCAGCCTCATTCATCGGCTGTGGTGCCAGCCTGGGATAAATGCAGGACGATCCAAGAAACAGAAGCTTGCGGACGCCGATTGCAAACGAGCCGCCAATCAGGTTGAGCTCGATCGCAAGATTGTCGGCGAGAAAGTCGACCGGAAAGGCGTTGTTGTAGGCAATGCCGCCGACCCGGGCCGCCGCCACAATGACCACATCTGGCCGATTACGTCGCAGCCACTCCTCCGTGTCGGCCTGCCGGGTGAGGTCGAGCGCGCGGCGATCGGCCGTGAGCACCTCGCAATGCTCGCTCTTGAGCCGCCGCACCAGCGCGCTGCCCACCATGCCGCGATGACCAGCGACGAAAAGGCGCCGTCCGGTCAGATCGAACGGCAGTGCAGTTGTGGCAAGCTCGCGTATCATGGCATGGCATTCGACATTAGAGCGGATTTTAGTCAGCGTGAATCACTCGCCTGAATCACTCGCCTCAATCACTTGCTTGAGTCAGTTGCTGGAGTCACTTGGCCTTCTCCCCGGTCGTGGCGCCGTTTCGATATTCCGCCCTCCCTTCCCTCCCATGCCGGGACCTTGGTGACAGTGGCCCCGCCGGATGAAGCACAAGCCCGCCGGCGACGGCGTGCTCCGGGCAGCTCACCTCAATCGTGCCGGTTGACGCGTTCCCTCTCCAATCGCACTTGCCTGCGGTCACTCTCAACCATCTCCCGGACCAGATCCGTAAAGCTCGTCTTGTGGCGCCAGCCGAGCTTTTGATGCGCCTTGCGGGGATCGCCGAGCAGAAGATCGACCTCGGTTGGCCGGAAATATCGCGGATCGATCTCGACCAGGATTTGTCCCGTCTTGGCGTCGATTCCGGTCTCGTCGAGGCCTTTGCCACGCCAGGCAATCGAGCGGCCCACATAGTCGAAGGCGTGCTCCACGAATTGGCGCACCGCGTGCTTCTCGCCAGTGGCGAGCACATAGTCGTCCGGCTCGTCCTGTTGGAGCATCATCCACATGCCTTCCACGTAGTCGCGGGCGTGACCCCAATCCCGCTCGGCATCCAGATTACCGAGATAGACGCGGTCCTGCAGGCCGAGTTCGATGGCGGCGACCGCACGCGTGATCTTGCGGGTGACGAAGGTTTCGCCGCGGGTCGGCCCTTCGTGATTGAACAGGATGCCGTTGGAGGCATGCATCCCGTAAGCCTCGCGATAGTTCACGGTGATCCAATAGGCGTAAAGCTTGGCTGCCGCATAGGGCGAACGCGGATAGAACGGCGTGGTTTCCCGCTGCGGCACCTCCCGGACCCTGCCGTAAAGCTCCGAGGAAGACGCCTGATAGAATCTGATTCGGCTTTCCATACCGAGGATGCGGATGGCTTCGAGCAGGCGCAACGTCCCGATCGCGTCAGCGTTCGCCGTATATTCCGGGGTTTCGAAACTCACGAGCACATGGGACTGGGCGGCCAGATTGTAGATCTCGGTTGGCTGAGTCTCCTGGACGATGCGGATGAGATTGGTGGCGTCGGTGAGGTCGCCA
>JASHYD010001063.1 GCA_030043175.1 Xanthobacteraceae bacterium
GTGTGTATCCGTCCGCGGGAGAGCTCAACACCGTCCGCATCGCGGCAATTCCTCCGGCGCCAGGCCTGTTCTCGATGACGAATGGCTGCTTCAAGTTTTGAGTGAGTTTATTTGCCAGCAACCTGATGGTCAGATCGCCGGCGCCGCCGGGTCCGTAGGGTACGAGAATGCGAACAGGTTTGTTCGGGTAATCGTTGGCCGCGTACGCGCCATTGGCCAAAGCCGCAATGGTCGCAAGCGTCATGAGAGCCGCTGTGCAGCAGCGCCGTCCGAGCACGCCCCAGGGTTTGGTCTGCTCGAATGAAGGCTGGCCCAACAAGCCACGCACGACGAAACGTGCCCAACGCCCTTGCAGGCCCGGGTAGCTGGCGTCGTCCCATGCCGCAGCACTGTCGTCGATCGAAGCAGCGAGCACGGCGGCTGCGCGTGCATTCCATGGGCGGTGGTGATGCATGAACGCCTCTCCTTCGGCTACCATTGCCGCAGCCCATCGCAAGCGCTGTTGGGCATGACCGGCAACTCGCCGACGGTATAGAATCCAGCCAACACTAATCGAATTCGTGCCCTTGGCCATAAGATTTTGCTAAAATGCACCGCGACAATACTCGAGCCACGGTCTTGATTGTAAGTGACAGACTGAGTTTGACCGCTAGGCTATAATTTGGCTACGCGGCATTGGCCTGTACGATGAAAATCTCTGACAATGCCAGTGCGCGCGGCAAAGGACGACGACCGGGAAGCGATGTCCAGAACACTCAAAATACGCGTCGACCGCGACAAATGTCAGGGGCACGCCCGCTGCAAGTCGCTGGCGCCGGAACTGTTCGATCTGGATGAATTCGGCAACGCGCATGAGCGCGGTGATGGCTCGGTGCCAGCAGGCCTGGAGAACAAGGCCGCGCTCGCCCGGTCCAACTGTCCGGAAATCGCCATCGAGGTGATCGAGGAATAGTTTCGAAAACAGCCGGTCCGTCGCGGCTGATCCGGTAGGCAACAAGGAGGAACTCCCGATGTCCGATTCTGCCGCCATCGTGCCCGAGCACCCTCCGGTCATCGACTGGATTCACGATTTCGATCACACCGACCCGCGCTGGACGGAAAATCCGTTTGCGATCTGGGATGAGCTGCGTGCCCATAGTCCGGTGGTCCATACCAAGCGCTTTCTCGGCTGCTACCTGCCCACCACCTATGCGGCGGTAAAGGAAATCGCCTACGACACTGAGCATTTTTCCTCGCGCCGCGTGATCGTGCGCGACATTCGTCCGGAGGTCACCGCGTCACCGCCGATCACGTCTGACCCGCCTGAACACAAGCCAGCCAAGCAACTGCTCCTGCCGTCGTTCACCCCGGAGGCGACGAAGAAGCTCGAGCCGCGGGTGCGCGCGATCTGCAATGAGCTCATCGACGACTTCATCGATGACGGCAAATGCGACGCGGCGGCGCGTTACTCCAAACATATTCCGGTTCGCGCGATAGCCCATATGCTCGGCATCCCCGAAAAAGACGGTGATCTCTTCATCAAGTGGATTCACGAGATCCTGGAACTCGGCATCAAGGACAACGACACGCTGATGCGCGCCATGCAGGAGATGTCCGACTACTTTGCGGGACATATCGAGCATCGCAAGGCATATCCGGCGGACGATCTGATCGCGACGCTGATGTACGCCAATACCAAGAGCGGCCAGCCCCTGTCCGATGCGCACGTGTTGGGTTTGCTGCGGCTGCTCCTGATTGCGGGCATTGACACCACCTGGAGCGCGATCGGCGCCTCATTGTGGCATCTCGCCCGGGCCCCGTCGGATCGCGAGCGCCTGATCGCGGAGCCGGAATTGATGCCGATTGCGATCGAGGAATTCCTGCGCGCTTATTCACCAGTGACGATGGCGCGCGAAATCGTCAAGGAAACGACCGTCAGTGGCTGCCCTGTCAAGCCGGGCAACATGGTGTTGCTGTCGTTCCCTGCCGCCAACCGCGATCCCGCAATGTTTCCGGATGCTGACAAGGTTGCGATCGATCGCAAGGAAAATCGGCATGCTGCTTTCGGCCTCGGCATTCACCGCTGCGTTGGCTCCAATCTCGCGCGCATGGAGATGACGATCGCAATCGAGGAATGGCTCAAGCGCATTCCCGATTTCGGTCTCGATCCGGCCGGCAAGGTCCGATGGTCGGCCGGCACGGTGCGAGGGCCGCGTCAGCTTCCGATCCTATTTGGCAAGGAATACTCCCGCCGCGGCGGGAACGAAGGGTAACGTGAAGTGATTTGATATTTGGCCGCCACCCCTTGCTAAGGCGTCTGCTGGCGCCGCCGCTGAAAGCCGCCTTTAGAGGCGGAAGCGAAAACGATCGTGATTTGCAAGTTAACACCCGCGCGCCTCACCTCTGCGCTTGCAGGGAGGCGGAATTTTCTCGCTCGTCGCGCAAATTCCGGGGCCTCTCCAAAGCCCCAAGTTGGCATTTGAGTTTGGAGGAAAGGCCCTCTCCCCGCAAGCCGGGAGCGGGAAAGTAGCGCGGATCCATCGCCCTGTGCCTGCGCGGCGGGACACGACGACCGTCTAAGCACAAGCTGGCCGATGCGCTCGCAGGAAGGTGCGTATCTGGCGCACCGCCAACGCAAGGCGCTCCTTGGGTTCTTTCCAAGGAAACATGCTTACTTCAGCGTTCGGCGCGAGCGTTGCCGTCTCCATGGCAACGGCGTAGGGATGTTGCGGGATATCATCGGGCAGGATCAATACGGGGGTCTGACAATTGCGCACGAAATCGCGCGTCACCGTGAACACAAAATCGGGGTCAGTGCGATACATCTTGGTCAGATATTTTTCGACCATCTCCATCGTAATCTCGGGCCGCTGCTTTATCAGCTGCGGACCCCACCCGTTCATGCTGCCGTCGTAGAGGAGGGTGGGCGTCTCCGGCCGGAAGCCGACCGGCTGCGCCAGTACCGCTGCGACAACACGGTCGGGCGCCCGTTTCAACAGATTCCAGATGAATGGGCCGCCGATGCAGAAGCCCATCACCATAAACTTGTCGATTCTCAAGTGATCCATCAGGCCGAGCTGGTCGTCCGTGTGGGAGTCCCACGGCCGATCGATCTCGAGTGGACCCGCGGATTGACCGCCAGTGGCGTTGCGCAAGTCCGCCGCGATGCAACGAAACTCGCCCTTAAACTCCTCGATCGGGTCGAAGGGCGCAATGCGCGTGAGGTTTGCGATGGACGAATTCAATCCGCCGCCGGCGATGATCAGCAACGGGAAGCCAGAGCCTGCGTCCTCATAGTGGATGCGAACGGCGCCTTCTTCGTAGACGGACATGGCAGCTTCTGCCTCGGTCACACGCACGGTGCTGCCGCCATTGCCGTGGCGGCCGCGCCGGTTGGCAGCATGTTGGGTCTGATCGGATCCATAATCAGCGACCTCCTTGATCGCTGCATAGTCTTCTAGTAGCACAAGCTTCCTTGCCGCCGAAGCGGCGAACCCCCGTTTATCGAACGGTCTCGTTGGCTCGATCTGGCCGGCTGCGGGGGTGGACGAGGTCCGCGCTGGTGAACACTCCCGAACTCAAGGATGCGCAACGCAACAAAGTGCTCTGCGTGTTTGCGTCGTGAGTGAGCTTGAGCATGCTGCCCATTGCTAACGGTGAATTTCGATGCCGCTTCTGGCACGGTTTTCCTAACCGTGCGCACATGTGCGCCTCGTTACGGTTCGCGGTTCATCCGCGGCACTTGCCGGTATGCGCAAGCATGCCGGTAGAGGTATCGGGAACCTTTTCGATCACAGCGCCGCGATCGGTCGATATCCGAGCTGCGGCGCAACTGCCCGCTTTAGCGGCGGTGGGCCCGCCATCGTCGCAGCGCCGTTGGGCCGCCGCACCGGCTAGGGTAGCCGTCAAGCCGTGATGGCTGCGCCCCTTGTTCCCCGCCCATGGGCAGGGTGGAGGAAGCAGGGTGGAGGAAGATGCTGCGCGCAGTCGCTGATACGGGTTGCAAGGGCGAAGGCAAACCGGCTATCTCTCAACGCGCCGTCCCGTCCCTCGCACGGGAGCGCGAGCGTCTCGCTGCATGTGTTCGCTCGTGCCCAGAACGAGGGCGAGACGCCTGCAATCCCCGAGAGGGTCGTAGGGTTGCCAACTCCTTGTTCTATGAGACCTGTCGCAGATGGACTCTTTTGAATTCAACAAGATCGCAGGTGCGGTGCTGGGAACCGGCTTGTTCCTGGTAGCTCTCAACATCACGGCCGAAGCGATTTTCGCGCCCCAGAACCCGGCTAAGCCCGGGTTCGAAATCGAGGTGAAACCGCAGGCCGCCGCAGCCGCTCCAGGTGCCCCGGCAGCCGCGGAAGAGTCGATCGAAAAGCTTCTTGCTAAGGCCTCGGTCGAGCGCGGCGAGTCGGACGCCAAAGCATGCATGGCCTGTCACAACTTCCAGAAAGGCGGCCCTAACAGCATCGGCCCCAATCTCTTCGGCGTCGTCGGGCGCCCAAGGGCCTCCGCACCCGGTTTCAGCTATTCTGACGCGATGAAGGCCAAGGGTGGCCAATGGACCATCGACGATCTGAATAAGTTCCTGACAAGTCCGAGAGAATTCGTGCCCGGAACCAAAATGACCTTCGCGGGATTCGCCCGCGGCAGCCAGCGTGCCGACGTCATCGCCTATCTCAATACGCTCTCAGATAATCCGAAGCCGCTGCCTGTGGCCAAGCAGTAGGGGTGCGCGGATATGGGTGCGCGGATATGGCGCGGCCCTTTCCCCGCTTGCAGGGAGAGCGAGAGGAGGCGCCGCCCCAGAGCGCTCTCGCCGAGGAAGTGGTAGAATCCTTGCGATCCATGGTAAATCGGACGGGAATTTGACCCCAGCGTCCATTGGACGCCTCGCGGCACGGTAGCGCCGCGCTCGAAAAACATAATAATGGTCTGTCCGCTGGGGTCCGCGGGGCGCATCGGCGGTAATTGAGGACCATATCTTGGGGCTTACTTCTGCCTGCCCTTGTGGGAAGGGGAGGGTCGCGCCGAGGCGCACCGATGTGCCGCCTCTCAACCCATCCTCGACACTCCCACATAGGGAGTGGCGAGTGTGTGCGACGCCGCCACGCCTTAATTTAGCGCCCATGCGGGCGGGCGGCCTCGATTGACCGAAGGAGAGTCGATTGATCATCAAATCCTTGCTGCCCGCCTGCGTGGCCGCCGCCTTGGTCGCTGCCCCGATCCTGTTTGCCGCCAATGCGCCTGCCGAGGAAAACACTCAAGAAAGAACTTGGCGGCACGGAGCATCGCTGTTTGGCGATCTCAAATATGCCCCAGGCTTCAAGCATTTCGACTACGTCAATCCCAATGCGCCCAGGGGCGGAGCGGTGCGCCTGACGGGCTTCGGCACCTATGACAATTTCAATCCAGTGGTCGCCGGAGTGAAAGGCGTGATCGCGGCAGGCATCGCCGAAATCTACGATAGGTTGACGGTTCCATCGCTCGATGAAGCGGGGAGCGAATATGGCTTGCTCGCCGAAAGTCTGACGTACCCCGAGGACTTTTCGTCGGTCACCTACCGCCTGCGGCCAATTGCGAAATGGCAGGACGGCAAGCCGGTGACGCCGGAAGACGTCATATTTTCATTCAACGCGTTCAAGACAAACTCGCCGCAGTACTCCAAGTATTACCAGCACGTCATCAAGGCGGCGAAGACGGGCGACCGCGACATCACGTTTACGTTTGATGCCCCCGGCAACCGTGAACTGCCGCAGATTGTCGGCCAGCTCATCGTGCTGCCGAAGCACTGGTGGGACGGCACCGACAAGGCCGGCGACAAGCGCAATATCGCCAACACCACACTGGAGCTGCCGGTCGGCAGCGGCGCTTACCGGGTCAAGGAATTCGTACCCGGACGCTCGATTGTGTATGAGCGGGTCAAGGACTATTGGGCCAAGGACCTGCCCGTCGCCCTCGGACAAAACAACTTAGATGAGATCCGCTACGAATATTACCGCGATCAGCAGGTGGCGCTCGAAGCTTTCAAGGGCGATCAGGTCGACTTCCGCGCTGAGGGCAGCGCCAAGAACTGGGCGACTGAGTACACCTTCCCGGCCGTCACCGACAAGCGAGTCGTGAAGGAAGAATTTCCGGTTCGCGACAGGGGAGACATGCAGGCCTTTGTGCTGAACACCCGGCGCAGCAAATTTGCCGATCCACGAGTACGTTGGGCGTTCAATCTCGCGCTCAATTTCGAGGAGATGAACAAGCAGCTCTTCTTTGGCCAGTATCAGCGGATCGCGAGCTATTTCGCTGGCACCGAACTTGCCTCTTCCGGATTGCCCTCCGGCCTCGAATTGGAAATCCTCCAGAGCGTACGCGACCAGGTGCCGCCGGAAGTCTTCACCACCGAATACAAGAATCCGGTCAACGGCAGCCCGGAGGCGGTGCGGGCCAATCTGCGTGAGGCAGTCCGTCTGTTGCGCGAAGCCGGCTGGGAAATCCGCAATCAGAAGCTCGTCAACACCAAGACCGGCGAGCCGATGACCGTCGAAATGCTCAACTCGACGACCGACCCAGCTTTCGAGCGTCTGATGCTTTTTTACAAGCCGTCGCTAGAGCGGCTCGGCATGACGGTTACGGTGCGAAATGTTGACGACGCGCAGTATGAGAACCGTGTGCGGAACTGGGACTACGATCTCATTGTCGATTCTTGGGCGGAATCACTGTCGCCAGGCAATGAACAGCGGGAATTTTGGGGGTCGAATGCCGCCGATCAGGTGGGCTCGCGCAACACCATCGGCGTCAAGAATCCCGCCGTCGATAAGCTGATCGAGCGTGTCATCTTCGCCAAGAACCGGGAGGAGCTGGTTGCCGCCACCAAGGCGCTCGACCGCGTGCTGTTGTGGAACAATTATGTCGTGCCGCATTGGACCTATCCGTTTTTACGCACGGCGCGTTGGGACCGCTTCAGCCACCCAACGGAACTACCCAAGTACGGCGAGTCGGCGTTCCCGACCATCTGGTGGTGGGACGCCGCCAAGGCGGCCAAGACCGGGGGACGCTCATGAGCTTCGCGGGCAAGCCCCTCTCGCGCCGCCGGGTGCTCGTTCTCACCGCCGGCGCAATGGCCACGCCTTGGCTGTTGCGCGATCCCGCGGCAGCCATTGCGGCGGATGAAATCGAGACGCACGGCATCTCGGCGTTCGGCGACCTCAAGTACCCGGCCGACTTCAACCATTTCGACTACGTCAATCCGAATGCCCCCAAGGGGGGCATTTTTTCGGCAACTGTCACGAGCCGTTTGTTCAATCAGAATTTTAATACCTTCAACTCCCTTAACAGCTTCATTTTGAAAGGCGATGCCGCGAAGGCGATGGAATTGACCTTTGCAAACCTCATGACCTCGGCCGAAGACGAGCGGGATGCGCTGTACGGCCTTGCGGCCGACAAGGTGCGGATTTCGGCGGACGGTCTTGTGTATCGGTTTCACATCCGGCCGGAGGCGCGCTTCCACGACGGCACCAGGCTTACCGCAAGGGATGTGGCATTCTCGCTCAACCTTCTCAAGCAGAAAGGTCACCCCCAGATCATCCAGCAAATGCGCGACGTGAAAGGCGCCGAGGCTGATGATGACGAGGTTGTAACGGTGCGCTTTGCCGAAAAGCGCGCCCGCGACGTGCCGTTATTCGTGGCCGGAGGATTGCCGATCTTCTCGCGCGACTACTACGCCACGCATGAGTTCGATCAGTCGACACTTGATGTTCCGCTGGGTTCGGGACCATACCGGGTCGGCCGTTTCGAACCCGGCCGCTTTATCGAATATGAGCGTGTCGCCGACTGGTGGGGCGCGAACTTGCCTGCTAATGTCGGACAGTACAATTTCGACACCATCCGGTACGAGTACTATCGCGACCGCAACGTCGGCTTCGAAGGATTCAAAGCTAAGAGCTATTTGTTCCGCGAAGAGTTCACTTCGCGCACCTGGGCCACCGGCTATGATTTTCCCGCCATACGCGATGGCCGCGTTAAGCGCGTCGAAATTCCGGACAACTTGCCCAGCGGCGGGCAGGGCTGGGTGTTCAACCTGCGGCGCCCCAAGTTCGCTAATGCGCGGCTACGCGAAGCCTTGGACTACGCGTTCGATTTCGAGTGGACCAACAAGACTATCATGTATGGGGCCTACAGGCGCACCTATTCGGTATTCCAGAATTCGGACATGATGGCGCAAGGATTGCCGAGCCCTCAAGAGCTCGATCTGCTTCAGCCATGGCGCGGCAGGGTGCCTGACGGCGTATTCGCAGAGCCCTTCGTGCCGCCAGTGTCCGACGGGTCGGGCCAGGACCGCGCGCTCCTGCGCAAGGCGTCGCAGATACTGCAGGAGGCCGGTTTTCCCATCAAAAATGGTAAACGGGTCAATGCGAAGGGCGAGCCTCTCACCATCGAATTCCTGGAAGACGATACGCAGCTCCAGGCGCACCATGCACCGCTCATCAAGAACCTCGCTATTCTTGGCATTGACGCCACGCTGCGGATCGTGGACCCGGTACAGTACTTGGCCCGGCGCGACGACTTCGATTTCGACGTTACGATGCACCGCATGAGCTTCTCAACAACTCCCGGCGAAGCACTGCGGGTCTTTTTTTCCTCGGCTGCCGCCGCAACCAAGGGGTCGGAGAATCTCGCTGGCATTGCCGATCCGGCCGTCGACGCTCTCATCGAGAGGATCATTGACGTCAATACGCGCGCCGAACTCGTGGTCGCGGTTCGCGCGCTCGACCGCATTCTGCGCGCGGGACATTATTGGATCCCCCAGTGGCACCGGGCCGCGCACCTGATCGCCTACTGGGACGTGTTCGACCGCCCGGCCACCCCGCCGTTCTATGCCCAGGCGGGCGGGGCTCCGGAGACCTGGTGGTACGACCG
>JASHYD010001064.1 GCA_030043175.1 Xanthobacteraceae bacterium
GGCTGAAGTGTCGATGCCTGAGGCTGTAGAAAGTCCTGAGCCATCGACGCTTTGCTGACGCCTGACCTGTGACTCGTTGACTCAGGCGTCTCTGCGTCTTGGGAATCCCGATTCACTCCGGCAGGGACACGCTGTGTAGCGGATGGGCGTGACCTCGCGCCACAGCGTTCACGGAAACGCTTGATAACGACGAATCAGAAGACGCTCGACATCCAAAATGGGATGCCGACATTGTGTTCACGCTGAAAAATCTCACTTGAATCTACGAGCAGCCGGCGCTCCGGAAACTCCTCGCCGCCTCTCCAGCGGATTCGAAGGTGGCTGCCGCATCTTTCGCACTCATGGCGACCGCTGTTTCGATATCGGACAGGCTGCCTCCCGCGGCAGCAGCCAATATTGCGGAGGCCGCGGCCTTCTCATCAGGGAACTCGCCAATGGACATCCAATCATGATGGGCGAAGGTTAGGTACCAAGCGATGAGCTTACCTCCTACACTCTTGAAGAGTTTGGCAACGGATTCCTCACGGTCCTCCGGCTTTGCCAACATGCCTTTTATGGTGTCCGAAGTGAAACGACCACGCGAAATGTAGCATCGGCATGACATCTCTCCCGAAATAAGCTTGGTTTGTGGACGCCGGAAATAACCGCGATAGCCCCTTGCGGGTTCAACAGGCCGCAACGCTTGGACGCGTTCTCACGTTCCCACCGACACTGATCGTCGTGCTAACGTCATCGAATAATGGGAGCATGTTCGGAATTGGGTCACATTCGGTCCTGCTGCTCCTTTAGCGTGGACGGTGGCTTATCGCCAAGCCCGACGCGTCATGAAATTGAGCCGCCGTACCGGCGCCGCACGGTCGCTTCCGCAGAGCGCGCCTTCGGCCTCCCGCCATCGGTCTGGCCGATACCACCTACTGTCAGCCAGCAGCATCGCGGCTTCGCCGCTTGGTCAGGATGGCGCCTTCAGGAATTCCAGCACGAGACTATTGAATTTGTCTGCATGCTCGAGGAACGGATAATGCCCCGCCTTGTCGAACACGACCTTGTGAGAGCCCTTGATAGCAGCGTTCAACTTGTCCGCAGTCGCAAGCGATGATAGCGGGTCGTTGGCGCCCCAGACAAGAAGCGTCGGCGCGGCGATGCCGCGTACCTCCGCCTCGGTCACCCCGCCAAGGCCGCGCTCGGCAGCCCATTGCGCACTCTCGGCCGTGTACCCCGAGCGCAGCCGCAGGATGAGGTTGTGCTCGACCAGTTGGTCGGTCACGAACTTGTGGTCGTAGTAAAGCTTCTCCAGGTACTCGCGGCTTTCCTCGAGCGTCCCGGCATTAGCAATCTGGCGAGCGTGCCAATCCGGTGCGCTCCGTGGCGGATCCGTCGGGGAACGGAATCCGCCGCCATCGACCAACACCAGCCGCTGCACGACGTCGGGGTGGTGCACCGCCAAGTCGAGCGCCACAGCAGCGCCGAGCGACTGTCCTATTAAGGTAGCGCGCGAAACCCCAATCGTCTTCATGAAACCGATGATGAAGCTGGCAAACACTCCGCTGTGATAAGTCGTCATCGGCTTGTCGGACTGGCCAAAGCCAATGTGATCGGGTGCAATGACGCGGAATTCCTTTGATAGATCTTCGATCTGTGGCATCCAGCGCGCGCCTTCGCCGCCTGAACCGTGCAGCAGAATGACCGGTTCGCCCTGGCCAGCCTCAAGATAGTGAATTTTGTAGCTGAAAACGATCGCATCCTTGGCGACCGGCTGGAAGCGTTCTTGCGCGCCGGCGTTGGCGCCGAGCAGAAGAACGGAAGCAATGAGAGCGGGGATTCGCATCATGTCCTATCCTCTCGCGTTTGAGTAAGCTAATGTTGACCGAATTGATGCAAACTTGCAGGTCTACGGGGAAGAACTGCTACAGGCAGCAATGCCGCTGCGGCTCAATTCTATGCGTCAATGTAACATGATATGCGAAACAGCAACGGGCTTGCGTTCCGCCCCTGCCGTCATTTTTGCGTTTGCTTGAAATATCGCAGATCCGGGGGTGGTTGATTCCTGCGGGATGGCATCAACATGCCATCGCCGCTCATGAAGTAGGTCTCTTTGCCGATCGAGACCTCGGCGCTGTTCTCCGTACAATAAAACTCGCGCCAATTCGGACGCGGATCCGGAGCGCGGACGAATTTCTTGTCCACCGTCCAAGGCCGCGTCAAGGCATGGTCGAACACCGTGATTTCGTCATGAAGAGTGCTCGGATCGTTCTTATCTAGACGGAACCGCTCTTTGAAGGCGGACTGATTGTCGAAATGCAGCGGCAGGCCGGAGGCGTCATAAGCACGCGGACCCTTGAACGGACCCCTTGTTTCGACTTCGAGCACGTCAAAAACGCCGTCGCCATCTTCATCGATCCATTTGCCGATCGAATAGCCCTGATAGGTCGGCTCGATGTCCGTTGGCCAGTCGCGTCCATCGGTGAAGATACGACGATAATGATCGTTTTCGCCGATCAAGATATAGGTTGTGTGCGGCGTGATGATGTATTCCTGCGGTTCGAAAGCTACCATCATGCGTGGCATGCCGCCGGGGAGACAGCGGGCGGTGGAGTAATTCCCAAGTCCGCCACTGATCTGATCCGCCATGCTGTCCTCCAGGACCTTTTGATATTCCGGCGTCAGCGGGGCCTGCTGAAAGGGACCCCAGCCTTTGGTCTGATCGAAGGACGGCTGGCCCGGAAGCCCGCGGACGGCGAAGCGCCCCCACTGACCACTCCAGTCGGGGTACTTCATGTCTTCAGATGCTGGAGCGTTGCCCATCGACAACGCCAGCGCCGCCACCCCGACCAGACCGATCAAGCTTCGATAAACCATTGCATCCTCCCTCCGGTTGCTGCTGGGGTCCGACATTGCATGCTTTCGGCAGTGGGTCTCATGCCGTAAAAATGGGCAACCGCTTTGCCAAGTAGATTTGATAAAGTCGTCCCAGTTTAGTGAGGCAAAAAACTTGCCAGATAGAATCGGAAGAGTCTGGCACGACTTCAATCGACGGGGGAAAAATGAAATCGAATCTCATAACGGTCCGGGGTGTGCAGCGAGATTTCCTTTTGGTAGTGACACTGGCAGCAGCCACTGCCACGCCCGTTTTCGGGCAATCGACGGCCCCCACGCTTGGGTCAGCCGGCAAGGAAAGCGGAGCATCTATCCCAGATATCTCCGGCAAATGGTTGCACCCTTCGATCCCGGGCTTCGAGCCGCTGTCATCAGGTCCCACTTCGGTGGTCAACCGCTCGCGGCGCAACGGCACCGGCAACATCAACCAGCTTGTCGGCGATTACACCAATCCGATCTTGAAACCCGAGGCCGCGGAAGTGCTCAAAAGGCATGGAGAAATCATGTTAACCGGCGCCGGCTATCCGGACCCGCGCAACCAGTGCATGCCCCAAGGGGTGCCTTATGTCTTTAGCAGTGGTGGAATGCAGCTGCTGCAGCAGCCGGACAAGATCACGATCCTTTATGACTATGATCATCAAGTCCGTCACATACGCATGAACCAGCCTCATCCCAGTCACATGACGCCGTCCTGGTATGGAGATTCCGTCGGGCACTACGAAGGTGTCACGCTGGTAATAGACACAGTCGGGTTCAAGGTCGGGCCGGTTTCAATGGTCGACAGGTTTGGGACGCCACACACAGAGGCTCTACACGTGGTCGAACGATATAGGCTGCTCGATTACGAAGCTGCGAAGGAAGGCATGGAACGGGATGCAAGGGAGAATCAAGTCGC
>JASHYD010001065.1 GCA_030043175.1 Xanthobacteraceae bacterium
TGCCCAGCCGCGAACGCACTGGAGCCCAGGGAACGTGAGCAAAATATCAGGGTGAAATCAAATTATGACAGCGCCACGGGCGAGGCCAAGCTGCTAACGACAGATTGAAACTCGTAGAGCCGCGACTCACTCCAATCGCGACGGGACACCTGCATCAGCAATTTCTCGCTTACCCCACTTCCGAGCAAGCATTTTAGGTCGGGCTCGCATGGGTCTGGTTGTCGCCCACTTCGTCCTGCCCGAGCCCTACCGCACATTCGTCGCCGAAATCACCGATAGCGCGACCCCTCGATGACCTCGCTGAACCGGTTCTTCGCATCCTGCACCGACCAACTGCGTTGTGCCATATTGTCGGGTCCCCACTAGCCAGAATTTCTAGCCGAATATGGTGGCTTTGGGGCTGTCGTCAAGTCGCTCAGCCAGCGCTCTGACAATGCAACGCGTGGTCCGCGACGCCGCATCCCCGGTGATCATGTTCCGCCTCGATAAAGTTAAATAGAGATCAGGAGCTGCAGCTTGGTGGTCACCATCGACGTGGCGCATTTCGATGCCCTCATCTTCGACATGGACGGCGTCATCACCCAGACTGCGTCGATCCATGCGCGTGCCTGGAAGGAGATCTTTGATGAGTTTCTGGCCCGGCGGGCAGCGCAAACACATGCGGCTGTCGCGCCCTTCGATATCGACGACGACTATCGACGCTATGTTGACGGCAAGCCGCGCGTTGCCGGCGCGTTGAGCTTTCTCGCCTCGCGCGGAATCGATCTGACCGTCGGGGCGCTGGCGGATGCGGATACGGCCGGGGACGCGACAGCAAACGGCCTTGCCAGCCGCAAAGACCATTATTTCGCGGAGATTCTGGCGCGCGAGGGCGTGCAGGCCTTCCCCGCCACGGTGCACCTTCTCCACGATGCTCGCCGACACGGCGTACGCCTCGCGGTCGCGACGTCCAGCCATCATTGCGCAGAGATCCTGCGGGTCAGCCGCCTGACAGACCTCTTCGAAGTGCGGGTAGACGGTTTCGATATCGATCGACTCAATCTGAATGGCAAGCCGTCGCCCGACATGTTTCTGGAAGCTGCGCGACGCCTCGGCGTTGCCCCCCCGCGCGCCGTCGTTTTTGAGGATGCAACCGCTGGCGTTGCCGCAGGCCGCGCAGGCGGATTCGGCCTTGTCGTCGGGGTCGGGAGAGGTGCACAGGCAGGTGCGCTTCTGGAGAACGGCGCCGATGAGGTTGTCGTGGATCTCGCCGGAGTAACCTTGCAGGGCACCCGCACGCTCTCACCGCAAGCTTCCGGTTCGTCAATGCCATGACGGCTCTTGCACTTGGGTTTCGCGGGTTGCGCCGGTCATCGCGGGTCGGACATTGGTGAAGCGGTTTCTATGACGGACTTTCAAATGGAGGGAGATTATGAAGCTTTCTCGCTGACAATTTCTGCATCTGGCGGCGGGCGCTGTCGCGCTTTCGACAGGCTCACGGATCGCGAGAGCGCAAGCCCACCCGGCGAGGCCAGTGCGCCTGGTCGTCGGATTCCCCCCGGCCAAACAGCCGAGCTTATTGCGCGCCAGGATGGGCCAATGGCTGACAGAACGGATGGGTCAGCCAGTGATCATCGATACCCGGCGTGCCGCTACCAGCAACCTCGCCACCGAGTTGGTCGTGCGCTCGCCGGCGGACGGCTATACGCTCCTGTCAGTCAATTCGAGCAACCTCATTAACGCGACCTCCACGACATCGATCCGATTGCCAGCTTCGGCCTGCTCTTGGAGGAGAATCCATCATTTCCAGCCCGAACCCTTCCTGAGTTCATAGCCTATGCCAAGGCAAATCCGGGAAGGATCAACATGGCCTCCGGTGGGACGGGAAATCCGATCCACGTGACGGGCGAGCTATTCAAGGTGATGGCCGGCGTCGATTTGCTGTACGTGCCATATCGCGGCTCCCCACCTGCGCTCACTGATCTCATCGGTGGGCGAGTCCAAGTGACCCATGACGTGGTCCGCACGGCCGGGGGCATAGCACTCCGCCCCATGAGGCATCGCAGGATTGCTGCGTGGGCGTTCGCCGATCGGCGAAGTGGCGCTCGTCGCCTCGATTGATCGAATGATAGGGCAGCCGGCCGTTGCCCTATCGGATTCTTCTGCACCTAAACTCGAAGACGCGCGAAACTGCGGCCGACATTGTTGCGTAGCATGTCATGAAATTCCGCGTTTGCCGATGCCTCGGGCGTTGGGTTACGCCCGTCCCAGCCGACGGGCGCGCTGCCAGCGTAGCCGAGGCCGATCAGCGGCGGCGATTTGCGCGAGGTCGGCTTGCCGGATCGTTGATGAGTCGCCGTGATCGATGCCCGTTGCGGAACCATTGCGGCTCTGTAGGAGTTGACTGTCGAGACGGGACCCACAAAGGTTCCGCTTCAGCCCTTTGCGGCGAGCAGAGAGCTAGCACCGCCCGCGACTTCAGCGCCAGCGTCTGGCGTTGCCTCTTCGTTTGAGGAGGTGTGTCATGTCCTCCGCATCGAAACAAGCTGAACATTACCGTGACCTGGCGGAGCGGTATCTCCGCCTCGCAGTATCGACTGATAATTCAAGCCACTATCTACGAATTGCGGTGCAATACAGTGCTCTGGCCGAGACCGAAGAGCTGAAAACGGCTCGATGGCGCCGACGAATGGCGGCAACGCGCTTCGGAAGCCACGGCATCGGGAAGGTAGAACGCAAGGACGAAGGTCGAACAGAATAATCACATGTTCTAAATCCCGCTCCGCTCCTGCTGCACGGCGATGCTGGCGGGATTGCGGACCTTGATCGAGGCGCGGCGCGGCACGGACCGGATTGATAAGTGCCGTCCACTCTCTTGGAAACGATACCCTCGGCCCCAAGCTGGAACGCATGGGCGAACACGGTAGAAAGGGCAATCATCCACCAAACAAAACCTGCCTCAGAATGAGCAGTGCGCACGAGACCATCACAATGGTGGTGATCACCATCCCACCCACCCGACCGATACTAAAGTGCAACGTCCCCGGCTTGGCATAGATGCCGAGGGGATGGAGGAATCGCGCAACGAGAAGGGAGCCCATCAACACGTGTATCCGCGTCGCTGCGAGACCAGACATTTCAAGCATTGCAGCCATCAGCGCAATTATCGGCACGTATTCGGCAAAATGCGCGTGCGCTCGGATCGCGCAGCGAAGGGC
>JASHYD010001066.1 GCA_030043175.1 Xanthobacteraceae bacterium
GACGGTCATTACGGGCGCGTTGAGGCGATGGACTGGATAGAAGAAAATGGCGATTCCGATTACATTTTTGGCCTTCCAGGAAACGCAGTGCTTGACCAACACGTAGCGGAGATCGCCGACAATCTGCGCTTCCAACATGCCAAAAGCCATCAGGAGAAAGTGCGGACCCATACCAGTTTCCGTTATCAAGCGAGCAGCTGGACGCATCCGCGCAAAGTGGTGGCACGGCTGGAGTGTTCGTTGCAGCCCGACATCGGAGAGACCATCACCACAAGCGGCATGCGTCAGGAGGTCGATATTCGCTACGTAGTCACCTCCCTCAAGGGCTCGGCGGAGCACCTCTATGAGGACGTCTACTGCCAGCGGGGCCAGATGGAGAACCTGATCAAACTGCACAAATCACAGATGGCGTCGGACCGCATGTCGTGTCACAGTGCGACCGCCAATCAGGTGCGGCTCATCCTGCACACTGCCGCCTTCTGGCTTATGCTTGCCGTACGCGACGCCATTCCTGAGACCGATCCGCTCGCAAAGGCTGAGTTCAAGACCCTCCGCGAGCGTCTCATCAAGATCGGTGCGCGCGTGATCGAGCACCTCGCGCGCATCCGCATCCAACTGCCCACGAGCTGCCCGGAGGGCGAGTTGTTCCGCACCATCGCGCTTGGCCTCGCGCCATCCGGCTAGCGGCGGGGCATCGCGCCCCGACGAGCAAGGCAGATCAACCCCAACGCGTTGCACCGTGAGTTGTCACACACCGATCCTGATCAATTAGGAGAGGCAGACCGCGCGCGGAAATTGCGCAGAACCGAAAAAGGGCTCGAGTCATGAATAATCCGGGCTAGGCTTGGTTATACTAGCCTGGATTTCCACGTAGGGCGGATCACCTGATAGCGAGATCTCTAAGGGATTCATTTGACTCAATAATCTGCCCGCCGTTGTCAGCTAAAATAGAGAATCAATAGCGCAAAAGCACAATGTCATTTCGACTGGCACGCTATCCCCCGTCGAATGTACGGTCTGACAAACATCTCAAGAAGCCCTGAAAACTCGCCGTTTCTTGTACGCGCAATTTGATGCCATCAACAGGGCTTGACGCGCGAGTCAACGAATGACATCGTGAATTATGACTATCGGTACCCTATTTAGACTGACGGATTTCCAATGGACCTGACGGAATGTCGTCGCTTTTTCGAGAGGCCGGTGACATCGGGACAGCGACAATACGAAGCTTTGCGGGCCTATTTCATCGAAGGGCTTGCATCGGCAAAGGTCGCTCGGCGGTTCGGGTATTCGCCGGCGGCGTTCCGGATGCTTTGTTACGATTTTCGTCGTGGCCATTTGTCCGGTTTCTTCGTAGTGAAGAAGCGGGGACCACGGCAGCAACCTAAGAAGAGCAAGGTTCACGAGATTGTGGTGAACCTGCGCAAGCGCAATTACTCGATTTACGACATAAGTCGCGAGTTGAGGGAGCAAGGAACGCCACTTGGCACGACCGCTGTGCGGGAAATCCTTGCCGCGGAGGGCTTTGCTCCCTTACCGCGTCGCCTCGATGAAGAACGCCCCGTTGGTGTTCGGCCAACGACGGAGGCCGTCGCCGATGTCCGTGGCTTCGCCCTCAGCATTGGAGAGTTCACCACCAAGGTCGGTGGCCTCTTCCTATTCATTCCGGATTTGATCCGCCTAAATTTCGATGCTTTGGCGAGAAGCGCAAAACTGCCTGGCTCTCGCATGATTCCGGCTGAGTACGCGCTGCGCGCCTCGCTGGCGCTCAAGCTTTGGTCCATTGAGCGCAAGAGCCACGTCATGGCGCTGGTAGCTGACGAGGGACTCGCGATGTTCTGCGGTCTCAACGCCATGCCGAAGAGGAGCTTTCTGTCGGAATATTCCTCGCGCATCACCCCACAAAAGACCTCGCAATTGCTGTCCACTTGGCACAGCCACTTGGCGGGAGAGCCGATTCTCGCCGGTAAATCGATCAACCTTGATTTCCACAGTGTTCCGTACTTTGGCGAGCATCCCCTCGTCGAATCGCATTATTTGTCGAACCGAAGTCGCCGCCAGCCGAGTGTGCTGACCTTTCTCGCACAGGACGCGGACAGCCAGGTCTTTTGCTACTCAAACGCCGATATCCGCAAGGGTGAGGAAGCCGAGGAGATTTTTCGCTTCATCAAGTTCTGGGAGCGTCGGCACGGGAGCCTGCCCCAGCATCTCGTCTTCGACTCCAAACTTACTAACTATGAGCAGCTCAATCGGCTCGACCAGCAGGGTATCCTCTTCATTACCCTGCGCAGACGCTCGCGCAATTTACTCGCGGAGATCGGCGACTTGCCAGCATCCGCCTGGCGCACCGTGAACCTCGATGTCCCCAATCGCAAATACCGCACGCCAGAGATCTACGAACAGAAAGTCCGCCTGCTAGAGTGCACATTCCGCCAAATCTACATCAAGGATCTCGGTCACGACAAACCGACGATCCTGCTCACCAATGATATGAAATCCACCGCGACCCAACTAATCCTGCGTTATGCTGAGCGCATGCTTATTGAGAATGCTCTTGCCGATGCGGTACGGTTCTTTCACATTGACGCGCTCTCGTCATCGGTCGGAATGAAGGTTGATTTCGATATGGCGCTGCTCGTCCTCGCATCGGGGCTCTATCGCATCATGGCCCGTCGCATGCGTGGTTACCAGGATGCTCAGGCCCGCCAAGTCTTCCGCGACCTCATCGATATGCCGGCCCAAGTCAACGTCACAGACCGCGAAGTAAGGATCAAATTCCACCGGCGCGCTCACTTGCCAATTGTGCTCGCCTCCGGCTTGTTCGATAAGGCCGTTGAGGTGCCGTGGTGGGACGGGCGGCCTCTTCGCTTTGTAGAATAGGCCGTGCGCCGACCGGCCGTGTCAGGTCAATTCCGATCCGTGGAATTCCAGGCTAG